>JBEDDY010000021.1:0-16865 GCA_041176025.1 Actinomycetota bacterium
CCAGATCGTCAATCTGTGCAAGCGCCGCGGATTCGTCTACCCGTCTGCCGAGATCTACGGAGGGTTCCGCTCCTCGTACGACTACGGCCCGCTCGGTTCGTTGATGCTGCGCAACGTGAAGGAATCGTGGGTGCGCACCATGGTGCAGCAGCGAGACGACGTCGTCCTGATCGACGCGGCGATCCTCGGCCCGCCCCAGGTGTTCGAGGCGTCGGGCCACCTGGCCAACTTCTCCGACCCACTGGTCGACTGCACCGTCTGCAAGCGCAGGTTCCGTGAGGACCACCTCGAGACCCGCGACTGCCCCCAGGGCCAGAAGGGTTGCCAGTTCACCGAGGCGCGCGCATTCAACCTGATGTTCAAGACGACTGCGGGGCCCATCGAGGGAGCAGGCGCGGATGTGTACATGCGACCCGAGACCGCCCAGGGAATGTTCGTGAACTTCGCGAACGTCCTGCAGACCAGTCGCAAGAAGCCACCGTTCGGCATCGCACAGGTGGGAAAGAGCTTCCGCAACGAGATCACGCCCGGCAACTTCATCTTCCGCACGCGTGAGTTCGAGCAGATGGAGCTCGAGTTCTTCGTGCCGCCGGCAGAGGGACCGAAGTGGTACGAGTACTGGTGCAACGCGCGCCTCGAGTGGTACGTCGACCTCGGCATCCCGCGCGAGATGCTGCGCATCCGTCCGCACGACGCCGACGAGTTGTCGCACTACTCGGCCGGCACGAGCGACGTCGAGTTCCTGTTCCCGTGGGGCTGGGGTGAGCTGGAGGGCATCGCCCAGCGAACCGATTTCGACCTCACGCAGCATTCGAATGCCTCGGGACAGAAACTCGACTACTTCGACCAGGCCACCAACGAGCGGTACATCCCGTACGTGGTCGAGCCCGCGGCCGGTGCGAACCGCACGATGGCAGCGTTCCTCCTCGCGGCATACGACGAGGACGTCGTGAACGACGAGGCACGGACCGTCCTGCGTCTCCATCCGCGACTCGCGCCGTTCAAGGTGGCCGTGCTCCCTCTGTCGAAGAAGGACACGCTCACACCGCTGGCAAAGCAGATTTATGCCTCGCTGTCGGCCAACTACATGTGCGACTACGACGAGACACAGGCGATCGGCCGCCGTTACCGCCGCCAGGACGAGATCGGCACGCCGTTGTGCGTCACGGTCGACTTCGACTCGCTCGAGGACCACGCCGTCACGATCAGGCACCGTGACTCCACGGAACAGGTGCGCGTTCCCATCGCGGAACTGTCCGCACGGGTGCACTCCATCCTCGGGTTCTGAGCAGAGGGGCCGCCGGGGCTAGGTTGGCGGTTCTGACCTACGAAGGGGACTACACATGAGCCAGGTTTCATTGATCGTGAAGTTGATCGCTGCCGAGGGCAAGCGCGCCGATCTCGCCACCGCATTCAGCGCCGCGTACGAGCACGTCGCACAGGAAGACGGCACCCGTTACTACCTGCTCCACGAGGACATGGGCGACGCGAACGCACTCTGGATCTACGAGATGTACGAATCCGCCGAGGCGCAGGCCGCGCACGGTGCAGCCGACTGGTTCAAGCCCTTCCAGAAGGGTCTTGCCCCGTTCATCGGCGGAGCACCGGAGTTCCACGGCCTGAAGCCCATCGGCGGCAAGGGCCTCTGACCGCGCAGGGGCGCGTGCAGACCTGGCATGGCCGAGCGCACGTACCTCGACGACATCCTCGCGTGGCACCGCATGCGTGCGGCCACCGACGAACGATCCCTCGACGAGCTTCTGGACGTGGCGCGCCACCAGCCTCCTCCCCGTGGTTTCGCGCGCGCCATCTCGGCCTCGCCGCACCTTGCCGTCATCGCCGAGATCAAGCGCCGGTCGCCGTCGAAGGGTGACCTGAATGCGGGCCTCGACCCGGCCGTCATGGCTCGTCGGTACCAGTCGGGTGGCGCGGCCTGTCTGTCCGTGCTGACGGATTCCCGACACTTCGGTGGCTCGGTGGCTGACCTGCAGGAGGCGCGGGCCGCGTGCGACCTGCCCGTCATCCGGAAGGACTTCACCGTCGACGCCCGGGACGTGTGCGACGCACGAATCATGGGTGCTGACTGTGTGCTGCTGATCGCTGCTGCCCTCTCGGTGACCGAACTGGGCGAGATGCTCGATGTCGCGCGCCGGGTGGACATCGATGCGTTGGTCGAGGTCCACGACGAGGTCGAGCTTTCGGCCGCAATCGATGCGGGGGCAACCATGGTCGGCGTCAACCAGCGCGACCTCGTGACGTTCGCCGTGGACCAGGACCGGGCGGTGCGGATGGGTTCGCTGATTCCTGCCCATCTGGTCAAGGTTGCCGAATCAGGCGTGAGGGGCCGGCACGATGCGGAGGCACTGCGCGCCGCCGGTTACCACGCAGTGCTCGTGGGTGAGCACCTGGTCACGGCACAGGACCCGTCAGCCGCATTGACCGACCTGCTCGTCGACTAATTCGCCGATTCCGCACGTGAGCGGAACTACGGTTCGTTCCGTGTTCGTCAAGATCTGCGGCATCACGAACGAGGAGGACGCGTTGCTCGCGGTCGCCCTGGGCGCCGATGCGGTGGGGTTCATCTTCGCGCCGTCACCGAGACAGATCGCCGCGCAGAAGGTCTACGACATCACCCGTCGTCTGCCGCCGGAGATCCTCACGGTGGGGGTGTTCCGCGACGAGCACCCCGACAGGGTGATCGACATCGTCGACCGTTCGGGTGTGAAGGCGGCGCAACTGCACGGCCACGAGACCGTCCAGGACGTGGCGACCGTCATGAAGCGGGTGCGAACCGTGATCAAGGCCGTCTCCGCCGGGACGGTCGATGCCTCGCGGGCCGACCAGTTCCTGACCGACCTGATCCTTGTCGATGCACCTGCTCCCGGGTCGGGGAAGGTGTTCGACTGGTCGCTGCTCGGGGACGTGCCCGTGGGGCCCCGCGTGATCCTGGCCGGCGGGCTGACGCCGGAGAACGTGGCAGCGGGCATCCGTGCCGCGAAGCCCTGGGGTGTCGACGTTTCGAGTGGCGTGGAGGCATCGCCTGGCCGCAAGGACCCCGTGAAACTGCGCAGGTTCATCTCGACGGTGCGCGAGAACGAGCCCGCTGAGTACGAGGGATCGGGGAACGCCCCCTACGACTGGATGGACGACTGACGACACACCCAATGGCTGGTGTGAATCGACCGTCGACATGGTGGAATTGGGCCATGTCAGTTTTGGTCACCCCCGGATCGGACGGGCGCTTCGGTGAGTTCGGCGGACGCTTCGTCCCCGAGACCCTCGTGCCCGCATGCCAGGAACTGGAGGCCGCGTTCAATGACGCATGGGCCGACCCGGTGTTCCGTGCCGAGCTGGACCACATCCTGCGCGAGTACGCAGGCCGGCCGAGCATGCTCACGGAGTGTCACAACCTCGGACGGCAGCTCGGCATCCGTCTGATCCTGAAGCGCGAGGACCTGAACCACACGGGCAGCCACAAGATCAACAACGTTCTCGGCCAGACCCTCCTCGCGAAGCGCATGGGGAAGAAGCGCATCGTCGCCGAGACGGGTGCCGGCCAGCACGGCGTCGCATCAGCGACGGCTGCCGCACTGATGGGCCTCGAGTGCAAGGTCTACATGGGCGCCGTCGACGTGGAACGACAGGCATTGAACGTGTTCCGGATGCGCCTCCTCGGTGCCGAGGTCGAGGCAGTCCATTCGGGAAGCCGGACACTGAAGGACGCCGTCAACGAGGCGATGCGTGACTGGGTGGCAACGGTCGAGAGCACCCACTACTGCCTCGGGTCCGTGATGGGGCCGCACCCGTACCCGTTCATGGTGCGCCAGTTCCACCGTGTCATCGGTGACGAGGCGTTCGCCCAGTGCAACGACATGCTCGGCACCAGCCCGGACGTGGTGGTCGCGTGCGTCGGCGGCGGTTCGAACGCCATGGGGATCTTCTCCGGTTTCGTCGACACCCCCGCTCGCCTCATCGGCGTGGAGCCCGCCGGTGGCGCCGCAGTGAAGCGCGGCCAGCCGGGTGTCGTGCACGGAATGAAGAGTTATCTCATGCAGGACGAGCACGGCCAGGTGCAGGAGGCCCACAGCGTCAGTGCCGGCCTTGACTACCCGGGTGTCGGCCCCGAGCACTCGTACCTCGCATCCATCGGCCGTGCCGAATATCCGAACGTCACTGATGACGAGGTCATCGAGGCTTTCCAGTTGATGTCACGCAGTGAGGGAATCATTCCCGCGCTCGAGTGTGCCCATGCCGTCGCGTGGATAGCGCGCGAGGCGCACACGATGCAGGGCCAGACCGTGCTGATGAACCTGTCCGGCCGCGGCGACAAGGATGTCGCGCAGATGATGGACATCCTCGGCGGTCTCAAGTGACGGGAGCCCTCGAGTCGGCGTTGCGCTCACGGATCGACGGGGGAGGAAAGTGCCTTGTCCCGTACATCACCGGTGGTTACCCCGGTTGGGTGGACGCAGTGCGTGCCTGTGCCGCAAACGGCGCCGACGCGATCGAGATCGGCATACCGTTCAGTGATCCAGTGATGGACGGCCCCATCATCCAGCAGTCATCACAGGTTGCTCTCGACGACGGGGCGACGCCGGTTTCGATCCTCCAGCAGGTTCGCACCCTTGACGTCGGTGTCCCGCTCGCCGTGATGTGCTACTACAACACCGTGTTCCATGCCGGTCACGAGCGTTTCGCATCCGACCTGCGGGCCGCGGGCGTCGTTGCTGCGATCGTGCCCGACCTTCCGCTCGAGGAGTCCGGTGACTGGTGCGCGGCCGCCGATGCCGCCGGTGTCGAGACAGTGATGCTCGCAGCCCCCACTGCTCCCGACGAGCGTCTGCCGCGCGTGGTTGCCCGCGCCCGTGGTTTCGTGTACTCGGTGGGCCTTCTCGGTGTCACCGGTGAGCGCCAGTCCCTCGCCGGAACGGCCACGGCACTCGCCGCGCGGGTCAAGAAGGTGACCGCGATGCCGGTCCTCGTGGGTGTCGGTGTGTCGAATGCCGAGCAGGCCGTCGAGGCGAGCCGTGTCGCTGACGGCGTCATCATGGGCGCGTCGGTCGTGCGCCGGATGATCGAGGGTGGTGCCGACGCGGTCGGTGCGTACATAGCAGAGGTGCGCGCGGCCCTGGACGGGGCGACGTACTGACATGAGCATCTTCGGCCCGGAGTGCGAACTGTGCGAGGCGGCGAGGATGTCCGAGTGGTTCTTCGAGAACCACGAGATGTGGATTGCCGAGTGCGAGAGCTGCGGCGTGCCGATGGTCGTGTGGCGCACGCACGACCCTCACCCCCCGGAGGACGTGAAGGAACGGTTGCACACGAAGCTCGTCGAGATCGTCGAGGTGCACTGGGACATGGAGATCCGCATCGACGACAACATGCGCACCATCCCCACCCATTACCACGCCCACGCCCGGCCGAAGAAGGGCTTCTACGGTCACGGCATGCGCCGTGCGAATCCGGCGTAGGAGCAACGGACCGCTCTGCCCGGGCGAACTAGCGTGGGGACATGCTGAAACAGGGTTCCAAGGCGCCGGCCATCGAGTTGCTCGACCAGAACGGGAAGCCGTTCTCGCTCGCCAAGCAGGGCAAGGGCAAGATCCTCGTGTACTTCTACCCGAAGGCCGACACGCCGGGCTGCACGCAGCAGAGCTGCGGCCTGCGCGACATCAGGGCCGACATCGGACGCACGAAGATCGTCGGCATCAGCCCCGACAAGCCCGAGAAGCAGAAGAAGTTCGACGACAAGTACGAACTCGGTTTCCCGTTGCTGGCCGACACGGAGAACGTCGTCGCCAGGGCGTTCAAGGTGTGGAAGAAGAAGTCGATGTACGGCCGCGAGTACATGGGCATCGAGCGTTCCGCATTCCTCATCCAGGATGGCGTGATCCTGGAGGCCTGGTACAAGGTGTCGCCGAAGGACACGCCGCTCAACCTGCTGAAGGCGCTCGGCAAGTGAGCGACTTCCCGGCGCCGATCGACGTCCTCCCGCATCGCCCGCCGTTCCTCTTCGTCGACCGCGTGAGCGCGCTCGAGACGGGCAAGGGTGCAACGGGACACTGGAAGCTGACGGGCGACGAATGGTTCTTCCCGGGCCATTTCCCCGGTCGTCCGACCCTCCCGGGCGTGCTGATCTGTGAGGCGATCGCCCAGGTCGGCGCTTACGCGGTGCTCACGGACCCCGCCCACGCGACGAAGCTGCCCCTGTTCGGCGGCATCGACAGCGCACGTTTCCGCAGGCAGGTGGTGCCGGGTGACGAACTCGAACTCGTCGTGGACCTCGGTCGCATGAGTGCGCGGGCCGGGAAGGGAAGCGGCAGGGCCCTGCTGAACGGCGAGGTCGCGTGCGAGATGGACCTGATGTTCGTCTTCGCTGATCGTTAGCCGCAGCCAAACGGCACCGACCGCGGGGTGCTGAACCGGCGTCGGTGAACGATCAGCCGGCGGGGGCAATGATCACGGAGCCGTTGTGGCCACCGAAACCGAAATTGTTCGAGATGGCCGGGCCCGGCTCCCAGGCCCGCGCCGAACCCGTCACGAGATCGATGGTCATGGCCGGGTCAACCGTCGTCGTCCCCGCAGTCGGGGGGATCATGCGGTGCTGGATGGACAGGATGACCTGCGCGGCTTCCAGCGCCCCGGCGGCTCCGAGTGCGTGGCCGGTCACGCCCTTGCCGCTCGTCATGGGCACGGCCCGCGCGCCGAACACGTCGGTGACTGCCTGGGCCTCGGCCGCATCGTTCAGCGGGGTCGACGTTCCGTGAGCGTTGACCAACTTGATGTCGGAGGGGGAGAGGCCCGCATCGTCAAGGGCCAGTTGCATGCAGGAGATTGCTCCGGTGCCACCGGGAGCGGGCGCCGTGATGTGGTGGGCATCGGCATTGGAGCCTGCGCCGAGGATCTCGCCGAGGA
Organism: Actinomycetota bacterium; assembly: GCA_041176025.1. Classification (GTDB taxonomy): domain Bacteria; phylum Actinomycetota; class Acidimicrobiia; order Acidimicrobiales; family Ilumatobacteraceae; genus UBA2093. The sequence goes on from JBEDDY010000021.1 coordinate 6,916, forward strand.
TCGTCGCGCCACGGGCGACTGCGAAGTCGTACCGCTCCAGGATGAGCACGGCCGCACCCTCGCCCATGACGAACCCGTCACGCGACTCGTCGAACGGCTTGCTGCTGCCCGTGCTGCTGAGTGCGGTCATGTTGCCGAATCCGGCGAGGGAGGTTGCGGTTGCGGCGCACTCCGACCCGCCGGTTGCGACTGCGTCGCAGCGTCCCCATGCGATCAGCCGTGCGGCGTACCCGATGGCGTGGGTACCGGCGGCACACGCGGTGCAGATCGTCTCGTTCGGCCCCCGCAGGCCGTACCTCATCGAAATGGCTGCTCCCGAGGCGTTCGCCATCATCATCGGGACGAGGAACGGCGACACGCGTCGCTCGCCCTTCTCGACGCGGGTGATGACCTGCTCTTCGAGCGTGTGCAGTCCGCCGATGCCGGTGGCGAAGATCGTGCCGAACCGTGCGGGGTCCACGCCGATGTCCCCGGCCTGCGCGAATGCCTCCTGTGCCGCCGCAATGGCGAACTGTTCCACCTTGTCGGCGCGGCGTGCGTCCTTCGAGCTCTCGTAGTAGGGCGACGGGTCCCAGTCTTCGATCGTCACGGACGTGGTGCCCGTGATGCCGGCACCCATCAGGCCGTTCCAGTAATTCTCCTTGCCGATACCGCAGGGGGCGACGACACCGAGTCCTGTTATGGCAACGCGATGGCCTGCACCGATCATTGGGGGAACCCGTCCGGTCAGAGCTTTGCCATGATGAGGTCGAAGGCCTGGCCGACGGTCTTCACGTCCGCCAGTTCGTCCTCGGGCACCTCGACGCCGAAGACTTCCTCGAGCTCCATGACGAGTTCGACGACGTCGAGCGAGTCGGCTTCCAGGTCGTCACCGAATGATGCCTCGCGGGTGACCTTCGAAGCGTCAACTCCGAGCATCTTGACTGTTGCTGCGACGAACTTGTCGAACTGTTCCTGGCTCATGATTTCTCCTTTGTGGGGCGTCCCAGTTTCGCACAGACCGACTAGTGGCCCATGCCCAATCCGCCGTCGACGGGGACGACGGCACCTGTGATGTATGCCGCATCGGGGCCCGCGAGGAACTCGACGACCCCCGCAATCTCGTCGGCGGTGGCCATGCGTGCGAGGGGAACCTGTGCGGTGAGTTCCTTCAGGCGGTCGTCGCCGAGGGCGGCGGTCATGTCGGTCTCGACGGGACCGGGAGCGACGACGTTCACGGTGATGCTGCGCGAGCCGAGTTCGCGGGCAAGGGATCGGGCGAACCCCACGAGACCGGCCTTCGACGCCGCGTAGTTGGCCTGGCCGGCCGACCCGAGCAGACCGACGACTGATGACATGAGGATGATGCGCCCCTTGCGTGCGCGGAGCATGCCCTGTGAGGCGCGCTTCACCACCCGGAACGCGGCGGTCAGGTTGGCATCGACGACACCGGCGAAGTCCGACTCGCTCATCCGCAGGAGCAGGACGTCCTTGGTGATGCCCGCGTTGGAGACGAGGATCTCGACGGGACCGAACTTCTCCTCGATCTCCTTGAATGCGGCGTCGACCTGACCGGCATCCGTGACGTCGCACTTGACGGCGAAGAAACCATCGGGTGGGGGCGAGGAGTTGTACGTGACGGCGACGTGGTCACCGAGTGCCGCGAACCTCTGTGCGCATGCGAGGCCGATGCCCCGTGACCCGCCGGTGACGAGGACGACGCGGCTCACTTGCCGCCCCACTCGAGAATCGCGCTTGCTGCGGTCATGCCTGCGCCGAAGCCGACGAGGAGAACGAGGTCACCCGGCCTGATTCTTTCGACTCCACGGCCCGGCCCGAAGAGAGCGAGGGGGATCGACGCTGACGACGTGTTGCCCGTCTCGTTGATGCAGATGGCGGCCTTCTCCATGGGAATCTCGAGCCGGTCGCATGCGGCGGAGATGATGCGCGTGTTCGCCTGGTGGGGGACGATCAGTGAGATGTCCTTCGATTCGACGCCGGCGTGCTTCATGGACTTCTGGGCGCTGTCCACCATGATTCGCACGGCACGACGGAAGACCTCCTTGCCGTCCATGTGGATGAACCCGCCGTGCTCGGCGTAGAGGATCTCCTCGGCCGATCCGTCCGCATCGAGGTCCCACCCGAGGAGTTGACCGGGACCGGCCTCGAGCACCGCGGCACCCGACCCGTCGGCGAAGAGGATCGCGGTGTTGCGGTCGGTCCAGTCGGTGACGCGGGAGAGTACGTCCGTGCCGATCAGGAGCACCCGCTCTGCGCCCATCGCGATCAGGCCATGCGCATTGACCAGCCCGTACACGAAACCGGAGCAGGCAGCGTTCACGTCGAACGCCCCGCAACGAAGCCCGAGTGCATCCTGCACGCTCGCCGACGTCGCAGGAACGGCCCTGTCGGGTGTCGTGGTGGCAAGGACCAGTGCATCGATGGCTGCCGGGTCGACGCCCGCCATCTTGAGGGCAGCCGATCCGCTCTCGATGCTGAGCTCGGCGTTGGTGCCGCCGATGTGGCGGCGCTCGATGCCCGTCCGCTCGCGGATCCACGCGTCACTGGTGTCCATCGTCTGAGCGAGGTCGTCGTTCGTGACGACCCGCCGGCCGAGAGCGGTGCCCCATCCGGTGAATCGTGCACCGCGGACGTGTGCGGGTATTGCGGGCATGGCGGTCCCTCGGTTTCCTACTGTGAGCGCAACCACGCGATGGGCTGGCGCGACGTGACGCGCTCACCCTCCACGGCGATGTAGCTCTCGACCTTGCCTGCAAACGGTGACCGCACCTCCACGTCACCCACGTGCCCGAGGATGCGGCCCACCTCGATGACGGTGCCGCTCCTCACGTCGGTGACGGGTGTGAAGACCCCGGCGGCGGGGCTGACGACGAGTCGCTCGATGGCGAAGAGGTGTTCTCCCTCGTGCTGGACGGGAGCAATCGGCGCCGATGAACCGACCCATTCGATGAGCTTGTCCAGTTCGTCCGGCGTGGCCACGCTGATCGTCCGGGCGGTGTCCACCGTGCGCTTCGCCATGCCCGTGAGGACCCCGCCGGGCCCGAGTTCGACGTAGCCGACGACGCCCGATTCGGAGAGTGTGAGAAGGCAGTGCTTCCACCGCACGGGGCTGGACAACTGCGCGGAAAGGAGAGAGGACCATTCGTCGCCCTTGTCATGTGCCAACGCGTCGACGTTCGAGACGACCGGTACCTCGGTGTCGCGCGGCGATGCGTCGGCGATGGCGGCGCGCAGACGTTCACGTGCGGCGGTCATGTACGGGGTGTGGAACGCGCCGGAGACCTGCAACGGCATGATCTTCTTCGCGCCGAGTTCCTTTGCGTGCTCTCCGGCCCTCGCAACACCGTCGATCGACCCGGCGATCACCACCTGTCCGGGGGCGTTGAAGTTGGCCACCCACACGTCGCTGTCCGCCAGGCGACATGCAACCTCCACCTGGTCATCGTCGAGACCCAGGACGGCCGCCATGGTGCCGGGGCTCGTGGCACCCGCCTCGTGCATTGCGTCGGCACGTTCGACGACCAGTCGCACGCCGTCCTCGAACGACAGGGCGCCGGTTGCGGTGAGAGCCGTGTACTCGCCGAGGCTGTGGCCGGCGCAGAAACTGGGCTCGATGCCGAGCCGCTCGACGGCGTCGAGAACCATCAGGCTGGAGACGAAGGTCGTGAGCTGGGCGTTCCGGGTGTCCTTCAGTTCCTCGGCGTCGGCGTCGAGGAGCAGGCGGGCGACGTCGCGGCCCGAGACGTCCGATGCATCCTGCACGAGCTCCCAGCTGTCGTGGCCGATCCAGGGTCTGCCCATTCCGGGTCGTTGGGATCCCTGACCGGGAAAGGTGAACGCGAGCATGGTGAGAAAACCTTAGTTGGCGGGCTTTGCGCGCAACGGCGTTACCAATCAGTATCCACAAGCCTGCATCGACACGGTTCGATGCGCCGATACGCTTCCTGACCCTGGCCCGAGTGGCGGAATGGCAGACGCGACGGACTCAAAATCCGTTGTCCGAAAGGGCGTGTGGGTTCGAGTCCCACCTCGGGCACCCAGGTGATTCATACACTCACACCGATGGGTCGACGAATGCTGCAGCGCCGCATGGCAAGTGTCTCCGCCCGGATCAGGGAGGTCCAGGAGGAGCTGCGGATCGTCGACGACCAATTGAACCATCTCGTCGACGACGCCGACGAGAAGTCCCTCCGTGCCCTCGTGTCGGAGACCCCGGCTGCCGAGTTCGAGCACCGCGAGGCCCGCAAGCATTCCGACGCGATGCTCCGGCATCGGGCATCATTGATGGGTTCGCTCGCGGAACTGAATGCGAAGATGGACGAGCTGCTGGACCGAATGAAGGAGCCCACGACATGAGCATCCGAGTGGTCATTGCCGAGGACGAGGCCATCATCCGTCTTGACCTGAAGGAGACCCTCGAGGAGGAGGGCTACGAGGTCGTGGGGGAGACCGGCCGCGGCGACAAGGCGGTCGATCTCGTCCGCGAGCACAGGCCCGACCTCGCGATACTCGACATCAAGATGCCGGGCATGGACGGACTCGAGGCGGCCCGGCACATCACGAAGGACCGGATCTGCGGGGTGCTGGTGCTCACTGCATTCAGCCAGCGAGAGGTCATCGAGGAAGCACGGGATGCGGGCGCGCTCGCGTACCTCGTGAAGCCGTTCCAGAAGAGCGATCTGATCCCTGCGATCGAGGTGGCCATCGGCCGGTTCCGCGAACTGCAGGCGCTGAACGGCGAGGTCGAGGTGCTCGGGGAACAGCTCGAGGCGCGCAAGTCGATTGACCGTGCCAAGGGCGTCCTCATCGACAGGCACGGCATGTCCGAGTCCGATGCGTACGGCTTCATCCAGCGCGGCGCGATGAACCACCGCACCACCATGAAGGCGGTCGCCGACATGGTCGTCTCGGGCGAACTCCGCCCCGAGCAGTAGGGGAGACAGCCATGTTGGTCATGGCACTCGACGGAAACTCGCTCGCCTACAGGGCGTTCTTCGCGCTTCCCGAGGACATGGCAAACGCGAGCGGGCAGACGACGAACGCGGTGTACGGGTTCACCACCATGCTGGTGAACCTCATCAAGGAACACAGGCCTGACGGTGTCGTGGTGGTCTTCGACAGACCCGAGCCGACATTCCGCCACGAGGCGATCCCCGAGTACAAGGCGCAACGCGAGAAGGCGCCGGAGACCCTCCGCTCGCAGCTCGGTGTCATCCGTGAGCTGCTCGACCTCTTCGGTGTCACGTGGCTGGAGATGCCGGGCTTCGAGGGGGACGACCTCATCGCGACCATGGCGGACAGGGCAGAGCGGGAGGGACGCGACATCCTGATCGTGACCGGCGACCGTGACAGCTACCAGTTGGTGCACGACCCGCACGTGCGCGTGCTGTACAACAAGCGCGGTGTCAGTGACTACGCGATCTACGACGAGGCCGGCATCCTCGAGCGCACGGGCGTCACCCCCGCCCAGTACCCCGATTACGCCGCACTGCGAGGTGACCCGAGTGACAATCTCGACGGCATTCCGGGTGTCGGGGAGAAGACAGCGGCGAAGTTGGTCACGCAGTACGGCAATCTCGCTTCCGTCCTCGCGGCGGCGGACGAACAGACGCCGAAACTGAGGGCGAACCTGCACGAGCACGGTGAGCGAGTCACCCGGAACGCGTCGATGATGGTCCTGCGCCGCGATGTCCCGGTCGACGTGGACCTCGGTTCGCTCGCGCCGACACCGGACATGGCGGGTCTGCGCCGTCTCTTCGACTTCCTCGAGTTCAAGACGATGGCAAAGCGGGTCGACGACCTTGTGAAGGACCGTGGTTGGTCCGTGCGTGGCGACACCGTTGCGGGCACCGGGGGACCTCCAACCGCCGCAGCGGCTGTTGACGTGTCCGTGACCATCGGTGATACGAGGACTCTGGAGCCCGCGGAAGCTGCAGGGCTCGTGTCCTCGTGCGCGGAACTGGTGATGTCGGCGAGGTGGGAGGGTGACCCGGGCAGGTCGGAACTCGTGGGCATCTCCTTCGTGGTCGACCTGCCGTCCGGCGCCACAGGGTGGATGCCGTTGGACGTCCTGAAGGACAAAACGGTGTCACGGGCCCTCGCATCCCACGGGGCAGTCGTCGCACACGACGCGAAGCCGATCATGCGATCGCTGCTGTCTGCCGGGGTAGACCTGCAGGGACTCGTGCTCGACACACAGATTGCCTCGTACCTCGTCGATCCGTCACGCAGCAGTTACTCACTCGCGTCCGTGTGCCTGGACTACATCGGGACGGAGCCGAGCGCGAGCGTCGAGTCGTCGGGTCAGTTCGACTTCGGGGGCGAGGAAGCCGCGGCCATCCCGAGGTCCTGCGGGGAGGATGCAGTGCTCGTCGGCCATCTGGCGAAGGTCATGAGGCAGCGCCTTGCCGACATCGACAACCAGTCGCTGTACGCCGATATCGAGAACCCGCTCGTGCACGTCCTGGCGCGCATGGAGCACCTCGGCATCGCGGTCGACCGTGCGGCACTCGAGAACATCAAGGTCCGTCTGACCGCCGAGGCAGCGGAGCTCACGGCGCGTCTGTACGACGTCGCGGGCAAGCAGTTCAACGTCAACTCGACGAACCAGTTGCGCGAGATCCTCTACGAGGACAAGGGACTGACGCCCGGAAAGAAGACGAAGACGGGGTACAGCACGGACGCAGCCACGCTCGAGAAGCTCCATGACGAATGGCCCGAGTTCATCGGGCCGCTCCTGCGTTACCGCGAGGTCGAGAAGCTCCGTTCCACGTACGGCGAGGGTCTGCTTGCGGAGGTCGCTCCCGACTCGCGCATCCACGCCACGTTCAACCAGACGGTGGCGCGCACGGGTCGTCTCAGCAGTGACCGTCCGAACCTGCACAACATCCCGGTGCGGACCGACGAGGGGCGGGTGTTCCGCACGGCGTTCGTCGCGCGCGAGGGCTGCGAACTCATGGTCGCCGACTACAACCAGATCGAACTGCGCTGCATCGCGCACCTCGCAGACGACCCGGGCCTGGTCACCGCGTTCAACGCCGGCGAGGACATCCACCGCGCCACCGCGGCGCGCGTGTTCGGTGTCGACCCGTCCAAGGTCACCCATGACCAGAGGTCGAAGGCGAAGATGGTCTCGTACGGTCTCGCCTACGGCATGGAGGCGTACGGACTCAGCCAGCGACTGGGCATCGCGGTGTCCGAGGCGTCCGGGATTCTCGACTCGTACTTCGCTGCCTTCCCGAACGTGAAGAACTACATGGAGTCCGCAGTCACCGAGGCGCGCAACAAGCAGTACACCGAGACGTTGTTCAAGCGTCGACGACCCATTCCCGAGCTCCTCAGCGACAACTTCCGAATCCGTCAGGCGGGGGAACGGCAGGCCATGAACGCGGCCATCCAGGGGCTGGCCGCGGACATCTTCAAGATTGCGCTCGTGCGCATCGACCAGCGTCTGCGCGACCAGGGTCTCGAGGCGCGCCTCGTGCTGCAGGTGCACGACGAGGTCATCGTCGAGTCGCCGACCGCCGAGCACGATGCCGTGAACGACGTCGTGCTCGACGCCATGAAGGGGGCCGCGGACCTCCGCGTGCCGCTCGAGGTGAATGCGGCATGGGGCCCCACCTGGGCCGAGGCAAAGGCCTGATCCGGCGGTGAGCAGTCACGACCACTGGTTCGAACCGATCGCGGAACACATGGGTGCGGCATACCTGCGCTACTCGTTCACCAAGGGCACGCGCCAGGAGATCGACGCCGTGGTCGGCTGGTTGGGGCTCGAACCCGGCATGCGCGTGCTCGACGTCGGGTGCGGTCCCGGCCGACACGTCCACGAACTTGCGGCCCGCGGGATCACGGCGCACGGTGTCGACATCAGCCAGAGGTTCATCGACCTCGCATCGTCACCCGTTCGCGCCAACGCGACATTCGAGAGGATGGACGCACGGCGCATGACCTTCGACGCGGAGTTCGATGCCGTGGTCTGCCTCTGCCAGGGTGCCTTCGGCCTGATGACCGCCAACGGGAACGACGTCGACGTGCTGGAGGGAATCCGTCGGGCCCTCAAGCCGGGAGGGCGTCTGGCGCTGTCGGCATTCAGTTCGTATTTCGCCGTCAAACACGAGTGGGGGAACGATTTCGACGCGGACACCGGTGTCTCCCACGAGGTGACCGAGGTGAAGAACGAGGAAGGACGGGGGACCGAGGTCGACCTGTGGACCGGCTGCTACACGCCGCGGGAGCTGAGGCTCCTGATGGAGAAGGTGGGGATGGACGTCGACCACATCTATTCGGTGGAGCCCGGACGGTACGTCGCGGAGGCTCCGACCGTGGAGTCTGCCGAATTTCTGCTGATAGCGTCTGCCACGCCCTTCCGACGGTAGGGCCGGGGCTTCCCCGTCCATCGATATCCCTATCCATCCCGAAAGACCAATTCCTTGTCCGACACAACTCTCTCCTCTGCATTCGGCACGTTCGACGCAGAGAACAACTACACCCCCCGCCAGATCACCGACCGTGACCTCAGCCGCCCGTTCGGCGAGGAGATCGAAGACACGATGGTGAGCCTGAAGGACGGCCAGCTCGTGAAGGGCACCGTCGTCAAGATCGACCGGGACGGTGTTCTCCTCGACGTTCGCTTCAAGACCGAGGGCGTCATCCCGGTCCGCGAGCTCGCGATCAAGAACGATGTGAACCCGCACGACGTCGTCTCGCTCGGCGAGGAAGTCGAAGCACTCGTCGTGACCCTCGAGGACAAGGAAGGTCGCCTCATCCTCTCCAAGAAGCGCGCCCAGTACGAGAAGGCGTGGGGAGAGATCGAGAAGAAGAAGGAAGAGGACGGCATCGTCCAGGGCACCGTCATCGAGGTCGTCAAGGGCGGACTCATCGTCGACATCGGTCTGCGCGGTTTCCTCCCGGCATCCCTCGTCGAGCTGCGCCGCGTGCGCGACCTGCAGCCCTACATGGGCAAGGTCATCGAGGCGAAGATCATCGAGCTCGACCGCAACCGCAACAACGTGGTGCTGTCGCGCCGTGGCTTCCTCGAGGAGAACCAGAAGGAACAGCGCGACATGTTCCTCGACAACCTCAAGTCCGGCGAGGTGCGCGAGGGCGTCATCTCGTCCGTCGTGGCGTTCGGTGCGTTCGTTGACCTCGGTGGCATGGATGGTCTCATCCACGTCAGCGAGCTCTCCTGGAAGCACGTCGAGCACCCGTCGCAGGTCGTCCAGGTCGGCGACAAGGTGACCGTCCAGGTCCTCGACGTCGACATGAGCCGCGAGCGCATCAGCCTCTCGCTCAAGGCGACCCAGCAGGATCCCTGGCAGGAGTTCGCAGGTTCGCACGAGGTGGGCCAGTTGGTCTACGGCCGTGTCACCAAGCTCGTCCCGTTCGGTGCGTTCGTCCAGGTGGGCGACGGCATCGAGGGTCTCGTCCACATCTCCGAGATGTCCGCGCACCACGTTGACGCGCCGGAGCAGGTCGTCACCCCCGGCGAGGAACTGTGGGTCAAGATCATCGATCTCGACCTCGCGCGTCGCCGCATCTCGATTTCCATCAAGCAGGCCGCGGAAGGTGGCGAGCTCGCCGCCGAGTACCAGGGCCAGTTCGAGGTCGACGAGCACGGCAACTGGGTCGGTGGCGACGACACCGAGCGCGAGGCCGCCTGGGCCGAGTACTACAAGGAATACGGCCAGCCGGAGGGTGCCGAGGGCGCACCGGCAGAGGCCGCTCCCGAAGCCTGATCAGGCTCACCCGGTTCCGCTGTGATCCTTCTCGGGCTGACGGGCGGAATCGGATCCGGAAAGTCAACGGTGTCGGCGCTCCTCGCACAGAGGGGCGCCGTCATCATTGATGCGGACGCAATCGTCAGGGAACTGCAGGAACCCGGTCAGCCACTGCTGAAGGAACTTTCCCACGAGTTCGGCGAGTCGATCATCAAGGATGACGGTTCTCTCGAC
>JBEDDY010000022.1:0-7622 GCA_041176025.1 Actinomycetota bacterium
TGCATGCGGCCTGGAGTGGGCGGTCGGGGTGCCCGGGACCGTCGGTGGTGCCGTCCGCATGAACGCCGGTGGCCACGGCGCGGACATCGCCGACAGTCTCGTGTCGGTCGAGGTCGTGTCACTGCGCACGGGGATGTCCTCGATCGTCGACAGCCCGGACCTTGCACTGCATTTCCGCGGCTCCGCACTCGGGCCGTCGCACTGCGTTGTGTCGGCGACGTTCCGTGTGGGCGCCCCGGCTGGACACGACTGCGACGGCGCTCTCGCCGAAATCGTCGCGTGGCGACGGCAGAACCAGCCGGGCGGACGGAACGCCGGGTCGGTGTTCGTCAACCCGGCACCCGGTGACGGCAGCAGTGGTGCGTTGATCGACCGTTGCGGTCTGCAGGGTCGTGCAGTGGGGGGTGCAACCGTTTCGGACAAGCACGCGAACTTCATCCAGGCTTCGGCCGGTGCGACTGCCGGTGACATCGTCGGTCTCATGTCGATGGTGCAGGACGAGGTCCGCGGGACCACCGGCGTCACACTCCTCAGCGAGGTGAAATTGGTGGGGTTCGATGACTCCGTCGCGACGAGGTTCGCAGACACGGTCCATGAATCCGTCGAGGTGCGCGATGCACGGTCCGCCCTGTCCCGGCGACTCGGGGAACTGAAATGAGCAACGACAACACGACGCCCCCGGGACACGACGACGACGCTCCGGTCGAGGTCGGGAGCGTGTCGCCGGAGGTTCTCGACGAGCTGTCACGGTTGTTCGGTGACGAGCCCGAAACAGTCAACGTCACCGTGGTCGAGGCTGGGGAGGGCTCGGGAGAGACCGTCACCACGTTCGTGGAGGTCGTCGAGATCATCGACGATTCGTCCGTCCCCGGGACGTCTGCGGGCAAGCCGCCAACGCACGACGGCGCGCTCGTGCTTCCGTTCCGCCAGAAACCGGCTGACCCTTCCGTCCCGTCGAACTACGGGGACCCACTCATCGTCATCGACGAGGAGCCGGAGCTCGCAGACACCTCCACCGATGTCGACCCTCGTTTCGAGGAACGGCGCCGGGCATGGGCCCGACGTGACCGGCTGAAGAGGGTCCGGTGGCTGAAGATCGCGGGCGTGCTCGCCGGGCTCTTCGTGTTCCTGTTGGTCATCATGGCGTCGCCGTTGTTCGCCGTGCGGTCGCTGACATTCGAGGGCAACGTGTACACCGCAAAGCCGAGCATCGAGAAGGTGCGCAAGATCCTGAAGGGAACATCGATCTTCACTGCCGACACGACCCGGGCGCGGTCCGTCCTGCTTGCGGACCCCTGGGTTGCCGACGTGCGCATCACCACGCATTTCCCGTCCGGTGTGGTCGTGGAGATCTCCGAGAGGGTCCCGGTCGTCTGGTACGTGGGAACGGACAACAAGGCGCGCATGGTCGATGCGCGGGGCCATGTCATCGACGTGCTCGAGGGGTTCCCCACCAAGTACCTCCAGGTGAAGGGGACCGGTCCCGCAGTGAAGGCGGGGGATGTCGCCGACGACGCGTACCGAGCGGCGGCGCAGTTGGTGCTCGCCCTGCCCGACGAGATCCGTCCGAAGGTGGCCGCTCTCGACCTCAGTCCCGCCGGGGAGCTGTCGATGGTGCTGAAGGGTGACACCCTCATCCGTTTCGGCACTCCTGCGGACCTGCAGAACAAGCTCGTGGCGGTCATCGTGCTGCTGCGCCGCCAGGACCCGAAGACGATCGCAGTCATCGATGTGTCGGCGGGTGATCCCACCGTTCTCAGCCGTTGAGACAGTGATTTTCGGGGTCCGCGTGCCCGAATTGCCACAAAACCGACGTGAACTGTGCGACCATTGAGCATCTAACTACGCATCTGAGCGGAAGGTATGGGCCAATGGCCGGAGCACCACAGAACTATCTCGCAGTCATCAAGGTCATCGGCGTCGGTGGCGGCGGAGTGAACGCCGTCAACCGCATGATCGATGCGGGTCTCCGGGGTGTCGAATTCGTCGCCGTGAACACCGACGCCCAGGCGCTCCTCATGAGCGACGCCGACGTGAAACTCGACATCGGCCGCGATCTCACCCGCGGACTCGGGGCCGGGTCGGACCCGGAGATCGGCCGCGCTGCCGCCGAAGCACACCGTGACGAGATCGAGGAGATCATCCAGGGTGCGGACATGGTCTTCATCACCGCCGGCGAGGGCGGCGGAACAGGGACCGGCGCGGCACCCGTCATCGCGGAGATCTCGAAGGCGCTCGGTGCTCTCACGATCGGCGTTGTCACCCGTCCGTTCCAGTTCGAGGGACGCCGTCGTGCCGTGCAGGCCGACAACGGCATCCAGCGACTGAAGGAAAAAGTCGACACGCTCATCGTCATCCCGAATGACCGACTGCTCACCGTCTCCAACGAGAAGACATCACTCGTCAATGCATTCAAGTACGCAGACGAGGTGCTCCTTGCGGGTGTCGCCGGCATCACCAACCTCATCACCACGCCGGGCCTCATCAACACCGACTTTGCCGACGTGAAGATGATCCTGTCCAGTGCCGGTTCGGCGCTCATGGGTGTCGGCCAGGCCACCGGTGACAACCGCGCCGTGACCGCGGCAAAGGCGGCCATCTCCAGTCCGATGCTGGAGGCCGCAATCGACGGTGCCCGGGGCGTTCTGCTCAACATCACCGGTCCGTCCAGCATGGGTCTCTTCGAGGTCAACGCGGCTGCTGAGATTGTCCATGGCGTCGCGCACCAGGATGCCAACATCATCTTCGGCACCGTCATCAACGACGAACTCGGTGACGAGATCCAGGTGACCGTCATCGCCGCGGGATTCGAGCGATGGGACGGTCCCACCGCGAACTCGTTCGCGACGTCGCGTCCCCGCACGCCCGAGTCGCGTCCGTCGGATCCGCGTCCGGCGGCGGCGCCCGTCCGCGACATCTTCTCCGACGGTGACCCGTTCAACGGCGATGATGACGACGACTTCGACGTCCCGTCGTTCCTGAAGTAACCCATATGGCGGCCGATGCCGCACGAGTGTCCGAGAACGTGCGGCGCGTCCGTGCGTTGATCACGTCCGCCGGCGGTCCGGATGTCGCCCTCGTCGCCGTCACGAAGACGCACCCGTTCGCAATGATGCAGGCTGCGATCGACGCGGGCTGTGACGCGGTGGGCGAGAACTACGTGCAGGAGATCATCGAGAAACTTGATGGCAGGGAACCGCCCGGCCCGCTCCACATGATCGGGTCCGTCCAGTCGAACAAGGTGCGCAAGATCGACCATGTGGTCAGCCTCTGGGGTGCGGTCGACCGGGCCAGTGTCATTGACGAGATCGGCAGAAGGGCCGCGGCAGGCGGATGCGCCGACATCCTGCTGCAGGTCAACACCACGGGCGAGTCCACCAAGTCGGGATGTCTCCCGGGTGACGTTGATGCCCTTCGGTTGCGGGCCGAGACGGCCGGGCTGCGCGTTCGGGGACTGATGACCATCGGGCCGACCGGGGCAACGACGCCGGACAGGGAGGCCGCGTTCGGTCTGCTCAGGCGCCTGTGCGACCGGTCGGGCCTCGAGGTGTGCTCGATGGGCATGTCGGATGATTTCGAGACTGCCGTCGCGTGCGGTTCCACCATGGTGCGCATCGGCAGTGCGATCTTCGGGGCACGCGGCACCTGACGACGGATGTCCCACATCGTGGGCCACGGCTGCATTACCCTCTGGGCATGTCGTTTTTCCGCCGTGCCATGGATTACCTCGGCCTCAGTGGGGAAGACGCGTACGACGATTACGACATGTCGATGGAGTACGAACGTCCGACGCGTGGTCCCCGCTCGGTGCCGTCAGTCGAACCGGAGTACTCGTCCGAGATCAGTCGTCCCGCTCCGCGTCCCCGTGTCGATGACACAGGTGCATCGCGCCGTCCCGACGACTCCGGCCTCCAGGTGCGTCCCATCGGCACGGCGCGCTCCACGCCCACCGTGCGTCCCGTCGCCGCGGGTGGCGAGACCGTCACGGTCCGGCCGAGCAACTTCAACCAGGCCCAAGAAATCGGTGACTGCTTCCGTGAGGGCGTGCCCGTGATCGTGAACCTCGAGGACATCGACCCCGGCATGTCGCGCCGCATCATCGACTTCGCGAGCGGTCTGTGTTACGCACTCGGCGGAACCATGGAGAAGGTGGGCACCGGGGTCTTCCTGTTGAAGCCCGGCGGCTCGTCCGACGTCCGTTACTGACCAGTCCCATGAACATTCTCTGCCAGATCATCCAGCTGTACGCACTCGTCATCGTCCTGCGTGCGATCTCCACCTTCTTCCCGATCTCGCCGTCCAGCCCGTTTGCGCCGGTCGTGTCGTTCCTGTACCGCATCACGGAGCCCGTGTTCGCTCCCATCCGCCGGGTGATGCCCGCCACGGGCCCCATGGACTTCACGCCCCTCGTGGTGCTGCTGGCCCTGCAGTTCGTGTTGGCGCCGCTTCTCGGGTGCTGACCACCCGACAGCCCCTAGCCTTGTCGCGTGCCGTACCCCCAGGTTGACCCTCAGCCGAGCTTCCCTGCCCTCGAGGAAGCGGTCCTGGAGCGCTGGGCGGCGGACGGCACGTTCGAGCGCAGCATCGCGCAGCGGTCGGCAAGGGCGAACGGCAAAAACGAGTTCGTCTTCTACGACGGTCCTCCCTTCGCAAACGGTCTGCCGCACTACGGACACCTGCTGACGGGCTTCGTGAAGGACGTCGTGCCGCGGTTCCAGACCATGCGCGGAAAGCGGGTCGACCGTCGGTTCGGGTGGGACTGCCATGGTCTTCCCGCGGAGGTGGAGGCGGAGAAGGAACTCGGCATCTCCGGTCACCCCGAGATCACGGCGTTCGGCATCGACAAGTTCAATGACGCCTGCCGCACCAGCGTCCTGCGCTACACGGATGAATGGCGCCGGTACGTCACACGTCAGGCACGGTGGGTGGACTTCGACAACGACTACAAGACACTCGATCCCGCCTACATGGAGAGCGTCATGTGGGCATTCCGCACGCTGTGGGACAAGGGCCTCGTCTACGAGGGTTTCCGCGTTCTGGCGTACTGCTGGCGCTGCGAGACGCCGCTGTCGAACACCGAGACGCGCATGGACGACGTGTACCGCGACCGCCAGGACCCCGCACTCACCGTCTGGTTCACGCTGGAGTCGGGCGAGCGCATCCTCGCCTGGACGACGACTCCCTGGACGCTCCCGTCGAACCTCGCTCTCGCCGTGGGCCCCGACGTCGACTACGCGTTGATGCGGCACACCGACGGCCACACGTACGTCCTCGCCGATGCGCGTGTGGGCTCGTACGAAAAGGAACTCGACGGGGCCGAGAGGATCGGCACCGTCAAGGGCAGCGAGCTGGTCGGCCGTTCGTACGCGCCCATGTTCACGTTTCTCGGGGACACCCCGAACGCATTCCGTGTTCTCGGTGCCGACTTCGTGACCACCGAGGACGGCACCGGCGTCGTCCACATGGCACCCGGTTTCGGTGAGGACGACCAGAACGCGTGCAACGCGGCCGGCATACCGACCATCTGCCCGATGGACGAACACGGCCGGTACACGGCAGAGATCTCGCCGTGGGCGGGGCGCCACGTTTTCGACGCGAACCCCGACATCATCAAGTCACTGAAGGAGTCCGGTGTCGTCGTCCGGCACGATTCCTACAACCACAGCTACCCGCACTGCTGGCGTTGTGCGGAGCCGCTCGTCTACCGCGCGGTGTCGTCATGGTTCGTGAAGGTGACGGCGTTCCGGGACCGCATGGTCGAATTGAACGACCAGATCACCTGGGTGCCCGACCACCTGAAGGAAGGCAGTTTCGGCAAGTGGATCGGCAACGCACGTGACTGGGCGATCAGCCGCAACAGGTTCTGGGGCTCGCCGATCCCCGTCTGGAAGAGTGACAATCCCGAGTTCCCGCGCATCGATGTCTACGGGAGTTACGAGGAGATCGCCCGTGACTTCGGTGTAGACGTCGTGGACCTGCACCGGCCGTTCGTGGACGATCTCGTGCGCCCGAACCCGGATGACCCCACCGGGAAGTCGATGATGCGCAGGGTGCCCGAGGTGCTCGACTGCTGGTTCGAGAGCGGCTCGATGCCGTTCGCGCAGGTGCACTACCCGTTCGAGAACCGCGAGTGGTTCGAGAGCCACTATCCGGGCGACTTCATCGTGGAATACATCGGCCAGACCCGTGGGTGGTTCTACACGCTCCATGTGCTCGCGACGGCGCTGTTCGACCGCCCCGCTTTCTCGTCCTGCGTCAGCCACGGCATCGTCCTCGGCGATGACGGCGCGAAGATGTCGAAGAGCCTCCGCAACTACCCGGATCCCATGAAAGTGTTCGACACCTACGGGGCCGATGCGATGCGCTGGTACCTGATGTCGTCGCCCATCCTGCGGGGTGGTGACTTCTCCGTCACCGAACAGGGCATCCGCGACACAGTGCGCCAGGTGATCCTGCCGGTGTGGAACTCCTGGTACTTCCTGTCGCTCTATGCCAATGCTGCCGGCACCTCGGGTCGGGTGCGGACCGACTCCACGAACGTTCTCGACACCTACGTGCTGGCAAAACTGCGCGCGACAGTGGAATCGACCACTGCGTCATTGGATTCGTACGACCTGTTCGGTGCCAGCCAGACCCTTCGGTCGTTCCTCGACGTGCTGACGAACTGGTACATCCGCCGGAGCCGTGACCGTTTCTGGGCGGGGGACCAGGACGCGATCGACACACTGCACACCGTCCTCGACGTTCTCGTCAAGGCGGCGGCCCCGTTGCTGCCGCTCGTCGCCGATGAAGTTCACCGCGGTCTGAACGGTGCGGCTGCCGACAGCGTGCACCTGGCCGACTGGCCCGACGTGTCGGGTCTGCCGAAGGACGACGTTCTGGTCAGCGCGATGGATCTTGCACGCGACGTCTGTTCCTCGGCCCTGTCCGTTCGCAAGGCGCATTCGCGGCGCGTCCGTCTGCCCTTGCATTCGCTGACAGTCGCGGCCCCCACCGCGTCGGATCTCGACAGATTCTCGGACATCCTGCGCGACGAAGTGAACGTGCGCAACGTCATCCTCACGTCCGATGTCGCCGCTGTCGCATCGCACGAACTGCAGGTGGTGCCCGCGGTCCTCGGCCCGCGCCTCGGCGGCCGCACGCAGCAGATCATCAAGGCCGTGAAGTCAGGTGAGTGGACCCGGTCGGGCGAAGTCATCGAGGTGGCAGGGGAGACCCTCCAGCCCGGCGAGTTCACCCTCAAGTTGGTGACATCCGCCGACACCGCAAGTGCCACCCTTCCCGGTGGCGTGGGCGTCGTCCTGCTCGATGTGAACGTCACGCCGGACCTGGAGGCAGAAGGAGTGGCGCGGGACCTCATCCGCGCTGTCCAGCAGGCCCGACGCGATGCGGATCTGAACGTCTCCGACCGGATCGTCCTGACCCTCGGTGCCGAAGCCGGGGTGCGCGCCCAAGTGGAGCCGCACATTGCCATGGTGAGCGCGGAAACCCTTGCCGTGCAGGTGGTGTGGGACGATTCGGCTGACCGCAGTGTCGAAATCGAGGGGGCTCACGTCCACGTCAGTGTGACTGCTGTACGTTGAGTCGCCGCCCACCCCACCCCTATCCTCTCCGCGCAACAC
>JBEDDY010000023.1:0-8129 GCA_041176025.1 Actinomycetota bacterium
AGACCGTGTTGTGGCGGACGTCGTCATCCTCCTCGTCAGGCGAGAGCTCGACGAGGAGATGGTCGCCGAGGCGATCGTCGGCGACGTCGCCCCACTCGACGAGGACGACGGCACCCAGGTCGGCACGTTCGCGCAGGCCGAGGTCGGCAACCTCACCGAGCGTCCCGAGTCGGTACAGGTCGGCGTGGTGCACGGGGTACCTGCCGCTCACGTACTCGTGCACCAGGGTGAACGTGGGTGACGAGACGTGTTCGTCGCCGCCGACACCGGCCGCCGCCGCGAAACCGCGCGTGAAGGCCGTCTTGCCGGCGCCCATCGGCCCGCTGAGCACGATGATGTCGCGGGGACGCGCGACCGATGCGATCGCGCCGGCGATGAGCGCGGTCTGTGCGGCGTCGCGCGAGACGACGGAGATCACGCGTACCTCCGGAAGATGCGCGGCGACACGCCGCACACGATCTCGTACCCGATCGTGTCCGTCATCTCGGCCCAGTCGTCTGCGGTGATGGTGTGCTCACCCTGGCGTCCGAGAAGCACGACCTCGTCGCCGACGGACACGGAACTGTCGTTGCCGCAGTCCACCATGATCTGGTCCATGGTGACGGTTCCGGCAATGCGGCGCTGCGTCCCGTTGATGAGAACGCTGGCACCGGTGGCGCCGAGCCGGCGCGGCACGCCGTCCGCGTACCCGATCGGCACCGTCGCGATCAACGATTGCTGCGACACCGGCGTGCGCAGGCCGTACGACACTGCCTCGCCCGCCTCCACCCAACGGACGGCCGATACCCGCGCCTTCAACGACATCGCCGGGATGAGGCCGTGGCATTCCTCTGCGACACCGCGACCGGGCAGGAGACCGTACGTGGCGATGCCGACGCGCGCCATGGTGAACCGGCTGTCGGCGTTCACCAGTGCTGCCGCCGAGTTGGCGGCGTGCACCACGGGCGGGTTGATCCCGCGCGCGGACAACGAGTCGAGAACCGAACGGAAGGTGTCGAGCTGTCTCGCGTTCGCCGGGTGCGACGGCTCGTCCGCAACCGCGAAGTGCGTGTACACGCCCTCCACGGTGAGTTGCGGATGGCTCGACACGTACTGCGCGAGACCGAGGACCTCCGACGGCTGGGCACCCATGCGGTGCATGCCCGTGTCGACCTTGATGTGGACACCGACATCGCGGCCTGTCGTCTGCGCGGCGGTTGCGATCGCGGCCGCACCGCGCGTGGTCGTCACCGTCGGCGTGAGGGCGTACCCCACGAGCAGCTCCGCCAACTCCGCCGGCTGCTCGCTGAGCACCAGGATCGGCGCCTGGATCCCGCTTCGGCGCAGCAGCACGCCCTCGTCGACAATCGCGACGCAGAGACCCTTCGCACCGGCAGCGAGTGCCGCCTGCGCGACCGGCACCGATCCGTGGCCGTAGCCGTTCGCCTTCACCACGGCCCACACGTCGGTCGGCGCGATGCGCTGGGCGATGATCGCCACGTTGTGCTGGATGAGACCGAGGTTCACCTCGGCCCATGCCCAGCGTTGTGAGAAGTCAGTGCTCATCGTCGTCCCTCCCCCATGATGTCGCTCAGGACGTCGGAAACCATGGACACGATGTCCCGCGCGATCGCTCCCTCGACGGCGAGTGACGAACCCGCCATTCCGTGGACGAAAGCACCCGCTGCCGCGGCCTCGGGCGCCTCCACACCGCGGGCGAGGAACGCGCCGATGATGCCGGCGAGCACGTCACCGCTCCCGGCCGTTGCCAGGCGCTCGTCACCCGACACCACCAGGTACGTGGGGTGGCCTGGCGTGGCAACGATCGTCGTCGGGCCCTTGCGCAGCACGGTGCAACCGGTCTTCCCCGCCAGGTCGCGCGTGGCTGACAGCCGGTCGGCGGAGTCTGCGTCACCGCCGATGGCGGCGAACTCCCCGTCGTGGGGGGTGAGGACGGTGGGGGCGGTGCGCCCGGTGAGCGTGCCGTAACTGCCCCGTGGATCGACGGACTCCGCGATGCCGTCACCGTCGACCACCGCCGGCAACGGAACGTCGGCAAGCACCTCACGTATCTCGAGGGCCACGTCGTCGCCACGACCGAGACCGGGCCCGATCACGAGTGCGTCGAAGCGGCGTGCATCGGATGCGAGGAACGCCGACCAATCGGTGTCCGGCAGCGGGTGGTGCACCACCTCGGTGGGGAACTGTGCACCGGTCACGGCACCTCGCGTGGAGAGGTGCACGATGCCGGCTCCGGCGCGCATCGCCGATGCGGAGACGAGAGAGGCGGCACCCGTCATGCCGGGGCTGCCGGCCACGACGCGCAGGGAGTGCGACCACTTGTGGGACTGCCTGTCACGGGGCGGCAACCAGCGGCGAACGTCGAACGACTCCACGACGAAGGCGTCGACCTCGACCCCGGCTTCGAGCGGGATGCCGACGTCGACGATGTCGATCTCACCGCACACCGAGGGTCCGTCGCCGAGCACCATGCCGGTCTTCAGCGCGGCGAAGGTGACGGTGCGGGCGGCGACGAGCACGCCACCGTTCACCGCTCCGGTGGTTGCGTCGAGTCCGCTCGGGATGTCGACAGCGAGAACGGGCACGTCGAACACGATCGGCGGCGACCATGTGCCACGGAACCCGAAGCCGTATGCGGCGTCGATGACAAGATCGGCCGCGCGGTGGTCGATGAACTCCCCATGGGAGTCCTCAGCACCGACCACCCTCACGCTTGCACCCCACTCGGTCAGGCGCCCGGCGGCCACGCGGCCGTCATTTCCGTTGTTGCCCTTGCCCGCGATGACCACGACCCGGCGGCCGTACGCCCCGCCCATCATGGTGCGGGCCACTTCCGCGGTGGCATGGCCGGCGCGGCGGATGAACGTCCACTGATCGGCGACGTCAGCGAGTGCAGCCGCATCTGCGGCACGCATCTGCTCGGCAGTGACGACGGGAATCACCCCTCAAGCGTAGGCAGCAGCCTGTGGAAAACCCTGCGGGAGTGCCGTCAGACGGCAATGACCACGGCCATCGCCACGGTCTCGGTGTGGGTGATCGAGACGTGCCAGTCGGTGATGCCGAGTGAATCGGCGAGCTCCAGTGCACGACCCTGCACGCGCAGGTGCGGTGCGCCGGATTCGAGGCGCACCACGGAGACATCGTGGAAGTCGAACGCACCGAGCCCGACCCCCATTGCCTTCATCGCCGCCTCGCGCACTGCGAAGCGGGCCGCGAGCGAGGGCACGTTGTCGGATGCGCGGGACAGTTGTTCCCGTTCCTCCTCGGTGAAGAGACGTGCGGCCATGCCGGGTGTCCGCTCCAGTGACCGACGGAAACGATCGATCTCGACGGCGTCGATGCCGACACCACGCACGGTCAACGCGCCCCGTCGTTGCGCCAGAGATTCGCAGACTCCGACACGGGCAGGATCAGCAGGTCCGCGATGGGGACCTCGCCGAGTCTGTCCTCGCGGAACGCACCCTCGGTCTCCGTGACCCAGTCGACCAGGCGGTCATAGCGACGGTCGTACCCCTGGAGGACCTGGCGCGCGGTGGACGCGGGGACGGTCTCGTGGAAGACCACGTGCAGCAACGTGAGACCGACGGTCTCGCTTCCCTTCACCTCGGGGACGATGATGACGGTGCGGTTGTCCTTGCGTCCGCGCGCGACGAGGACGAGCTGCTCGTCGGCGACGCGGCGCTTCGTTCCCACCAGCATGGAGTTGGTGTCGACGCGCGAGGGCAGGTCGCGCGCGAGACCGCCCCGCTCCACGATGTTGATGGTGGCGCCGGCGACGCGCGGGTCTCCCTCGATGCGGTAACGGGTGAACCCGGCGACGCCCTGCACTGCCCCGTCGAGTGCGGCGAGCACCTTGAGGGTGGCGTACGAGAGATGGTCGCGTGCGGCGCCTGCATCCAGCACGGAGCGCACGAGAGCACGGTCGAGCAGGCCCTCCTCCGTGCGGCTGATGCCCACGGTGACAGTCTTTGCCTGGTGCTTGATGGCATCGACGGGACGGGTGAGTTCGTCGATCCCCCGCGTCAGCGCGGTGATCAGGTCATCCAGGAGCACTCCCGGCGATGCCACCTTGCCGGTCTCGCGCTGGTACGCCTGCAGCGGCTCGTGAGAGGTGACGATGCGCAGCAGCGACACCACCCGCACGGCGGTGGAGGCCTCGAGGTTGCCGTCGTACTGACCGGTGTGCAGGGCCGCATGGAACTCCTGCGCTGCTGCTCCGATGCGGCGGGCGACGTTGGCGAGGGCGTCCTCCCCGTTCCCGCCGCGCTCCACCACGTGCTCGACCGCCTCACGCACACGGCGCAGCGGCTTCGCGAGGGCGTCGATAGCGAGGGCGGCGTCGTACCCGAAGAGGTGACCCACCATGGCCGAGAGGATGAACCCGAGTGTCGGGTCGACGACGGGTACGTGCACCACGGCCGATGCCGCGTCGAACGAGGCGGAGCCCTCGGTCGCGATGATGATCGGCACGGCCTTGTGGGCGCGGTAGATCGCCACCTCCTTCGCCACGTCGGTGGCGGTGCCCTCGCCGAGCCCGGCGGCGCAGACGAGGATCATCGGTTCGCACGAGAGATCGATGTGCTTCTTGTCCTCGGTGACGTCGCAGCTGATGGACTTGTAGCAGAGCTCCGACAACTTAATGCGAACCTCGTTCGCCGCGACGGTGTTCGGACCGTTGCCGACGACGGCCCAGTAACGGCGCGACGGTGCGAAGCGCGACGCGATGGCACCGATCTCGGGGCGCATCGCGAGAACCCGCTGCATGGCGTTCGGCATGTCAACGAGCGAACGGAGCATGCGGTCGATGCGCCCGACCGGCGGGTCGGTGAACTGCAGCGCGATGGCGCACGACAGGACGGCGCCCGCGGCAACCTGTGCGTAGAACGCCTTCGTGCTGGCAACGCTCATCTCGATGTCACGACCGTCCGACGTGTAGTACACGCCGTGCGACTTGTCTGCGAGATCACTGGCACGACGGTTCACGATGGCCAGGACCGCCGCACCGCGACCGGCAACGAGATCAACCGTGCGGTTGGTGTCCGTGGTGGTGCCGCTCTGGCTGACGGCGATGACCAGCATGTCCGACATGTCGGGTTCCATGGCGAAACCGGACAGCTCGGTGGCGGTGAGGGCGAGAACGTTCACGTCGTGGGGCAGGAGTTCGTTCAGCACCGGGACGATGGACGTGCCGGCAACCGCCGCCGTCCCCTGACCGATCACACGGATGCGGCGGATCGAACCATTGGCCAACCGCTCGCGCACCGACGCCGGCAGCGTCGTCTCGTCGAGTTCGGGAACGTACATCCCGTCCACCTCGCCGACACGGCCGCGCAGGGTCTTGCTGAAACTGCGCGGTGACTCCGTGATCTCCTTCAGGAGGAAGTGCGGGGCGTCGCCGCGGTCGATGTCACGCGTGGTGACCTCTGCGGTCTGCACACGGTCAGCGGCGATGTCGATGACCGAACCGTCGTAGGCGCGCATGGAGATGCCGTCGAGGGAACCCGCGGCATCCGCGTCCAGAACGGCAACCTGGCCGCGCGAGCCCGGGTTCGCGGGCTCGACCGCTGATTCGCCGTCGAGCCGGATGAACGACCCGGTCTCCTCCACCACACCGTACGGTTCGCTGGCCACGATGAAGCGGTCCTCGGCGACCCCGACGTAGCAACCCTGGCCGCTGCCGAAGAGTGCGAGGTGCAGGAGCGAGGGGTCATCGGCGGCGCAGTACCCGATGGCCACCGAACCCTCGAACTCGGAGACCGTCGCCCGGAATGCGTCGGCCGTGGCGAGGCCGTTCGCACGGTGGCGGTCGACGAGTGCGGGGATGACCTTTGCGTCGGTGGTGATGGGGTCCGCGAAGCGCAGGTTGTGGCGGGCACGAAGGTCGACGTGGTTGTCGACGTCGCCGTTCAGCACCGCGACGGACACGAACGGGTTCGTGCCGCCGATCTCCTCGCTGTTCACCGGATGGGCATTCGGTTCGCTGATGATCCCGACACTCGCCCACCGCGTGTGACCGAGGACTGTGACCCGCGCGCCGGGCACGGCGACAGCAGCGCGAAGGACGTCGTCGGCGGCGATGGCAGCACGCATGTTGCGGGTGTTGTCGCCGAGCTCCCCGATCTCCGCGGCTGCCTTGTAGACGAACACGAGGTTCCCGGATGCGGACCTCACGCTGTTGTTCGTGAACAACGGGTCGCCGGAGCGGGCCGCCATTTGTTCCGACCACTGCGCCGTGACCGGTGACAGGTCGGCGCCCCACACGATGACGCCGAGCCCGGCTGAGTCGCGTCCGCGCACCTCCATGCGGTCGATGGCGGAGAGTGCCTGCTGCATGGAGAGGTACGCATGGAGAGTGCCCGCGGCGGCACCGCGGCCGGCGAGGGCATGCACCGCATCGGCCGTTCGCAGACGGTCGCGCCTGATGGACCAGGATGCATCACGCACCGCCGACATCCGGGCCGCGGCGGCGTCGAGCGCGGCGGCAGAACCGTGGATCGAGTCAAAGGATGCCTCGACCGTGTCCATCGCCGCATCGATGCGGTCGAGACGCGTCACGATGTCGGCGGCAAGCCCGAGATTGCCCGCCATCAGCTCGATTCCCGCGTCACCACGCAGGAGACGGTCGGCCTCGGCCAGCGGTCCGGACACACCGGGCAGGTCGGAACCGGCGGCGACGGCGGCATCCACCAGGGCGAGGATCTCGCCGGCAGTGGGGGCCGTGCGTGTGGCCGGGCGGGACACGATGCCGATGATGCCGCACATGGAGCAGACCTTACTGACCGCGGGGAACCGCGTCAGTGTGACCCTTCTATTTGTCCGCCGAACCTGGCGATGAGAGCAGCCGTGAGTTCACCCGCGACGGAGAGCGCGACGGAATCCTGCGCGGCCTCCACCATGACGCGCACGAGCGGTTCGGTTCCGGACGCACGGACGAGAATGCGTCCGTCGTCACCGAGACGGGCCTCGCATGCCTCCATCTCGGCTTCGATCGCCTCTGCAGGGTGGGCGACACGCTCGTTGGTGCGGATATTGACCAGCACCTGCGGGTACGACGACATCACTGTCGCGGCATCCGAGAGCGAGCGCGACGTCCGCTTCAGTGCCTCCAACAACAGCACGGCGGCGAGCAGACCGTCACCGGTGGTGGCGTGCGCACGGTGCACCAGGTGCCCGCTCTGCTCGCCACCGAGGACGAAGTCGTGCTCGTCGAGTGCGGACAGGATGCTGCGGTCGCCGACAGGGGTGACGACCACGTCCACGCCCGCATCCCGCATGGCCCGGTGGAAACCGATGTTGGTCATCACCGTGACGGCGACGCCCTTGTTCCTCAGCAGGCCGCGCTCGGCAAGGTCCAGGGCGGCAATCGCGATCAGGTGGTCGCCGTCGACGATCTCGCCGTTTCCGTCGACGGCAATCAGGCGGTCCCCGTCACCGTCGAACGCGATGCCGAGATCGGCACCGGCGGACATGACGCGCGCGGCGAGCGGTGCGGGCACCGTCGCACCGCAGCCGTCGTTGATGTTGCGGCCGTTCGGTTCGGTGTTCATGACGATGACGACCGCACCGAGCGCCTCCAGAACGCGCGGTGCAACATCGTGCATCGCACCGTTTGCGCAGTCGATCACGACATGCATCCTGTTCAGTGACCCCGCACCGACGACACCGATGCGGTGTTCCACGTACTCCTCCACCATCGCGGTGGCGTCATGCACCGCACCGAGCGCGACCGCGGGGCGTTCCGTGGAGAGTGCGTGCCACTCCCGCTCGATCTCGATCTGCTGCGCGTCCGTCAGCTTCGTCCCGCCGGCAGCGAACACCTTGACGCCGTTGTCCGTCCACGGGTTGTGGGAGGCCGTCAATGCGATGGCAACGTGACCGTGTCGTTCCGATGCGAATGCGATGGCCGGCGTGGGTGCCACGCCCAGGAGGTGCACGGCGACTCCCTCGGCGGCGAGCCCGTCCACGACGGCGCGCTCGAGTGTCTCACCGCTCTCGCGGGTGTCACGGCCCACGATGACCGCCGCGGGAGAGAGAACACGGGCGACGGCGCGCGCGAGATCGCGCACGCTCTCCGTGGTGAGTTCCTCCAGGGCGACGCCGCGGACACCGTCAGTGCCGAAGTGAAGCAT
>JBEDDY010000024.1:0-6845 GCA_041176025.1 Actinomycetota bacterium
GTACGAGACCGAGGACTCCTTTGCCGACGTGTACTCGCACATCGCAGAGGAACTGGTGCGCGCGGCACAGAGCAACGGTGAGGTGGTGTACGCGGTGCCCGGGTCACCGTTGGTGCTCGAGAGAACCGTCGCGACGCTCCGGACCCGCACCGACATCGACCTCGTCGTCCACCCGGCCGTCTCCTTCCTCGACGACGTGTGGCGCGCGCTCGGCATCGACCCCGTCGAATCGCGGGTGCGGCTCATCGACGGGCACGAGTTCGCCACCGCCGCAGCGGGCGAGACCGGCCCGATGCTGGTCGCGCACACCCACGCGAACTGGGTGCTCTCGGACATCAAGCTCTGCGTGGAGAACCCGGTCGACGACGCACCGGTCGTCCTCCTGCACCACATCGGTCTCCCCGACGAACGGATCGTGCACACGTCGTGGTCGCAGATGGACCGCACGATCGAGGCCGACCACCTGACGTCGCTGTGGATCCCGGCACTCACCACGCCCGTTGCCGCCGAGATGGTGCGGTTCCACGAGCTCGCACGCACGCTGCGGGCCAGATGCCCGTGGGACATCGAGCAGACCCATCAGTCGCTCGTGCGTTACCTGCTCGAGGAGACCTACGAGGTGGTCGACGCGATTGATGCACTCGACCCCGACGACCCGAGGACGGACGATGACTTCATCGAGGAACTCGGCGACCTGCTATACCAGGTGGAGTTCCACGCGGCGATCGCCGAGGAGGAGGGACGCTTCACCATGGCCGACGTGCTGACGCGGGTGCACGACAAGCTCGTGTCGCGCCACCCGCACGTGTTCGGCGACGTGAACGTGGAGTCGTCAGCCGACGTTGAGTCGAACTGGGACGCAATCAAGAAGTCGGAGAAGCCGGAGCGAACCGGCATCTTCGACGGGCTCGCAGAATCCGCCCCGTCGCTGCAGTACGCCCACAAGAGCCAGCAACGCGCGGCGAAGCAGGGTTTCGACTGGCCCGACCCTCGTGGTGCACTTGACAAGATCGCCGAGGAGGCCGCCGAGGTGCGCGCCGCGCTCGACGATGTCGACCCGGAGGCGATCGCCACCGAGATGGGCGACCTGCTGTTCTCCGTCGTGAACGTCGCCCGCCACCTTGATGTCGACGCGGAGTCGGCGCTGCGGTCGGCAGTGCGGAAGTTCCGCGCGCGCGTCGAGTCGGTCGAGGCACTCGCGCGCCAGAAGGGCCGGGAACTCACGGGGATGACCCTGCACGAACTGGACGAACTGTGGGAAGTGGTGAAGAAGGGGTCCACTCACTAGCGTTTGCTCCATGAGCGAAATCGTTGAGGTCACCGGACGCGAGGTTCTTGATTCCCGCGGCAACCCCACAGTCGAGGTGGAGATCGTCCTCGACAGCGGCGCCACGGGCCGCGCCATCGTTCCCTCCGGTGCATCCACCGGCGAGCACGAGGCCGTGGAACTGCGTGACGGCGGGTCCCGCTTCCTCGGCAAGGGTGTGGAGAAGGCCGTGTCGAACGTGAACTCGGCGATCGCACAGGCCATCGTCGGCATGGACGCAACGGACCAGCGCGCGCTCGACTCCACCCTCATCCACCTGGACGGCACCGAGAACAAGGCGCGCCTCGGGGCGAACGCGATGCTCGGCACAAGCCTTGCCGTCGCCCATGCCGCGGCTGCCGAGCTGGAACTGCCCCTCTTCCGTTACGTCGGCGGACCGCATGCGCACGTCCTGCCCGTGCCCATGATGAACGTGATCAACGGCGGTGCGCACGCCGACAACAACGTCGACCTGCAGGAGTTCATGATCATGCCGGTGGGCGCACCCAGCTTCCGTGAGGCCCTGCGCTGGGGCGTGGAGACGTATCACACGCTGAAGAAGGTGCTGCACGACCGCGGACTCGCCACTGCTGTCGGCGACGAGGGCGGTTTCGCACCGAACCTCGAGAGCAACGAGTCGGCGATAGCCGTTCTCGTCGAGGCCATCGAGCGCGCCGGCTTCACACCGGGCACCGACATCGCGATCGCACTCGACCCCGCGATGAGCGAGCTCTACAAGGACGGTGCGTACCACCTGTCCGGCGAGGGCAAGGTCCTCTCGCGCAGCGAGATGGTCGCGTGGTGGGCATCGATCGTCGACCGCTACCCCATCGTCTCCATCGAGGACGGCATGGCCGAGGACGACTGGGACGGCTGGAAGGAACTCACGGATGCCGTCGGCTCGAGGGTGCAGCTCGTGGGTGACGATCTCTTCGTCACCAACGCACGCCGCCTGCAGATGGGCATCGACAGGAACGTCGCGAACAGCGTCCTCGTGAAGGTGAACCAGATCGGGACACTCAGCGAGACTCTCGACACCGTCGAACTGGCGACCAGGCACGCCTACACCAGCGTGATGAGCCACCGTTCCGGCGAGACCGAGGACGCGACAATCGCCGACCTCGCCGTCGCCACCAACTGCGGCCAGATCAAGACCGGTGCGCCTGCACGCAGCGACAGAGTCGCCAAGTACAACCAGCTGCTCCGCATCGAGGAAATGCTCGGGGATGCGGCCCGCTACCGCGGACGCAGCGCACTCGCCCCCCTCCGCTGAGCCAACAAGAACCACGAACAGATGTTCGTGGTGCCTGTGGATAACCGCGGTCACACGGCACAATGGAGCGGTGACTGCCCGCACGACGACCGCCAGGACGAAGAAGACGTCCACTACGTCACGCCGTGCCGCCAAACGGGACAGCCGTCTCGAACGTCTCGTCATGAAGGTGGCGGGCAGCCGCACGTTCCGCAGCCGTCACCTGCGTCGCCTCATGGCCGTCGGCGTCATGGCCGGATTTCTCCTGGCAGTCTTCACCGTTCCCGTCAGGGACTGGGTGACCCAGAACAACGTCCTGAACGCGAAGAAGGCCGAGTTCGAGGCACTCGCCGACACGAACGAGGCACTCCAGGCCGAGGTGAACACCCTGCAGACCCCGGAAGGCGTCCGGGCCGCCGCGCGGGACCAGTTGGGCTACGTCCTCCCCGGGGAGACACGGATCAGGTTGTTGCCGAACGGCGACCTGCCGAAGGAGCTTCCCAACCAGTGGCCCTACACACTCGTGTCGGGGATCGTCGCGGTGCGCCAGAGCATCGCGCAGGCGAACAACGCACCACTTGCCCCGCTCGCGCCCTGATCCTGTTCAGGCGCTGCGACACCCGGTTCCCCTCCGGTCCGCCCCTTGGGCGCGGTGCCGAGCCATGAGTAGTCTCGGGGAACAGTCTCACGACATGGGGGAAACATGGGCGGAAGCATTCTCGGCGAACGCGTTCTTCGTAAGGAAGATCCGAAGTTCCTGACCACCGGCGGCAAGTACGTCGACGACCTGCTCGACGAGCCGTTGCTGAAGGGCGCACTGCACGTCACCTACGCGCGCAGCACCGTGGCCCACGGGAGGATCAACTCGATCGACGTCTCCGACGCGATCGGAATGCCCGGTGTCGTCGCAATCTTCACCGCGGCCGACCTCGGCCTGCAACCCACTCCGTCGTCGTTCAACCCCGCAGCGACGCGCACACTGCTCGCCAGCGACAAGGTGCGCTTCGTCGGCGAGCCGATTGCCGCGATCATCAGCGAGACGCGCGAGCAGGGCGAGGACGCCGCCGAGTTGGTCTACGCCGACTACGACGTGCTCCCCGCCTACACCGACATGATGCAGGCCATGGCTCCGGGTGCCACCCTTCTCTACGACGCATGCGGCAGCAACGTCGTGTTCGACACCACCGTGCTCGGTCTTCCCGAGAACACCGGAGACGACTACTTCAAGGACTGCGAGGTCGTCGCGCGCGGCACGTTCATGAACCAGCGCGTCGCCCCGTGCCCGCTCGAGGTGCGCGGCAGTGCCGTCGCATGGGTGGAGGGACGCCTGTACCAGTGGATCTCCACGCAGCACGCCCAGGGCGCGCTCGCACCGGTCGCGGCGACGAACGGTGTCGACCCGTCACAGGTGCGCATCCTCACCCCCGACGTGGGTGGCGGATTCGGAGCGAAGATCGGCGCGTACCCCGAGGAGATCCTCCTCGGCGTGCTGTCGAAGAGGGTCAACAAGCCGTTGCGCTGGCGCGAGTCGCGCAGCGAGTCGATGGTGGCACTCGGTCACGGACGTGCGCAGCTGCAGCAGGTCGTCATCGGCGGCACGAAGGACGGCAAGGTCACCCATTACCAACTGCACGCGTTCCAGGATTCGGGTGCATGGGTCGACACGGGCGCCATCCTCGCCCCGTTCATGACACGGCCCATGTCATCGGGCGTGTACGCCATCCCGAACATCGAGTGCCGCACGACATCGGTCGTCACGAACACAACGCCGGTCGTTGCGTACCGCGGTGCCGGCCGGCCGGAGGCCACCGCCGCCGTCGAGCGCGCAATGGACCTGTTTGCCTACGAACTGGGCATGGACGCCGCCGAGGTGCGCCGCAAGAACCTCATCCCGAAGTTCCTCGAGCCGCACACCACGGTCGTCGGCCAGACCTACGACGTGGGTGACTACGAAGAATCGCTGAACCGCGTTCTTGAGACCGCCGACTACGCAGGATGGCGCAAGAAGCAGGCCACGATGCGTGCGGCCGGTGGCGTGAAGCAGATCGGTATCGGCGTCAGCGTCTACGTGGAGATCACGGGCGGCGTGGGCACCGGCGAGCAGGCCAAGATCGAGATCCTCGACGACGGTCGCGCGCTCGTCTACACCGGCACCTCCCCGCACGGCCAGGGTCACGCCACGTCGTGGGCCATGCTCGCCAGCGAGCAGACCGGAATCCCGATCGACCGGATCGAACTCGTGTGGGGCGACACCGACCTCACGCCCGTTGGTTCGGGCACCATGGGCTCCCGCTCGCTGCAGCAGGGCGGCAATGCCGTTTACTCCGTTGCGGGCACGCTCGTCGAGAAGGCAAAGGCAGTCGCCGCGCGTCTCCTCGAGGCGAACGAGGCCGACGTCGTGCTCGACACCGACCGCGCCGTGTTCCACGTCGCGGGCACACCGTCGGTCACGAAGTCCTGGGCTGACCTTGCGGTCGCCGAGAAGCAGAACGGCGGTCTCAGCCACGACGAGTTCATCGGCGTGCCGGGGGCGACGTTCCCCTTCGGTGCGCATGTCGCAGTCGTCGAGGTGGACACCGAGACCGGCAAGGTCACCCACATTGCGCACACGGCGTGCGACGACGCGGGCCGCGTGCTGAACCCGATGCTGCTCGAGGGCCAGATCCACGGGGGCGTCGCGCAGGGCGCGGCACAGGCACTCCTCGAGGAGGTCTGTTACGACTCCGACGGCAACCCCGTCACGTCGAACCTCGCCGACTACGCCTTCATCTCGGCGGCGGAACTGCCGAACGTGACCGTGGTCCACATGGAGACCCCCACGCCCGTCAACCTGATCGGCGCGAAGGGAATCGGTGAATCGGGGACCATCGGTTCCACCCCGGCACTGCAGTCGGCGGTCGTCGACGCGGTGTCGCATCTCGGTGTCCGCAACATCGAGATGCCCTGCACGCCCCAGCGCGTGTGGGCGGCCATCGCTGCGGCACAGAAGTAACCGGGACGAGACGAACAGGAAAGACAGAACATGAAAGTTTCAATGACAGTGAACGGAGTCGTCCGCGAGAACGACGTGGAGCCGCGCACGCTGCTCGTCCAGTACGTCCGTGAGCACCTGGGTCTCACCGGGACCAACATCGGCTGCGACACGTCCAGCTGCGGTGCCTGCACGATCCACGTGAACGGCGAGTCGGTGAAGAGCTGCACCATGCTGGCCGTCCAGGCCGACGGCGCAACGGTCACCACCATCGAGGGCCTCGCGAAGGGTGACACCATGCACCCGATGCAGGAGTCCTTCATGCAGAACCACGGTCTGCAGTGCGGTTACTGCACGCCGGGAATGGTCATGGCAGCCATCAGCCTGCTGGACGAGAACCCGAACCCGACCGAGGAAGACGTGCGCATCGGTCTCGAGGGCAACCTCTGCCGCTGCACCGGCTACCACAACATCGTCAAGTCCGTGCTCGCCGCGGCGAAGAAGTGAGGATCCCGTCATGATGCCCGCACCCTTCGATTACAAGCGCGCCTCGTCGGCCGCCGAAGCAATCGCACTCGTCGGCGAACACGGCGACGACGCCAAGTTCCTCGCCGGCGGTCACTCGTTGCTGCCGCTGATGAAACTGCGACTCGCACAGCCGGCCGTCCTCGTGGACATCGCCCGCATCTCCGACCTCAGCTACATCCGCGAGGAGGGCGATCACATCGCGATCGGTGCCCTCACCCGTCACCACGATGTGGAGCACAGTGCCCTGCTGAAGCAGCACGTGCCGCTGCTGGCCCACGCCGCATCGCACGTGGGTGACCCGCAGGTCCGTCACCGCGGCACCATCGGCGGCTCGATCGCACACAGCGACTCGGCCTCCGACCTCCCGGCCACCACGCTCGCACTCGGCGCCACCTACGTGGCACAGGGCCCGAACGGCACCCGCGAGATCGCCGCAACCGATTTCTACAAGGGCTTCCTCGAGTCTGCCCTCTCACCCGACGAGATGCTGACCGAGATCCGCGTGCCGAAGATGAACGGTGCCGGCTGGTCGTTCCAGAAGTTCAACCGCCGCGCCCAGGACTGGGCGATTGTCGGTGTCGCGGCCTGGCGCCGCGGCAACGAGTCCGGTGTCGGCCTCGTGAACATGGGCCCCACACCCATCCTCGCCTCCGCTGTGTCGTCGGCAATCGCCGGCGGTGCGTCCGTCGCCGATGCGGCGGCGCTCGCCACCGCCGAGTCGTCACCGTCGTCGGACCTCAACGCGAGCGCGGAGTACCGCGAGCATCTCGCCAAGGTCCTCGTGCGCC
>JBEDDY010000025.1:0-8951 GCA_041176025.1 Actinomycetota bacterium
CGCGAGCGGTCATCAACGCCAGCCTGGTCCCGAAGGAGGGTTACGAGAACTCCTTCACCGTCGACCTCTCGTACGGGGACCCCGTTCCGTTGCCCGAACACACCGATGGTGGCGCTGTGGAAGCCGGGTACGTCGCGGTCACGTACGTCAGTCGCTACGACGACGTCGCGCACCACGGCACGGAAGAGATCCACGGTGCACTGACCGGCCTCGTCGGTGACGCGAATCTCCTCCATTCGTAACCCCCTTCCGCGACACCGCTACCGTCGGCTGCATGACGGATTGGCAGGACCTCACACGACGCGCGTCGTTCTCGTCGCACCAGTTGCTCGGGTGGATCTTCTGGGAGCCGCGCGCAAAGGACAACCTCGAGGCCCTCGGGGTGCCGGGCGGCATGGGCCACTACATCGTCAACCGTGGTGCGCCACTCGCGCCCGCGGGTGCCGAGGCACTGTTCGCGGCGTTCTACACGATCAAGCGTGAGTTCATCCACTTCGCAATCAACCACGCGGCACCACACATCAGCAACTGGCACGACGTCACGGTCGCGCGCGACGCCGCAGTTCGCGCGGGTCTCGAGGAGATGACACCGCAGGTGATGCAGCCACTCGGCGAGCTCGCCGATGACCTGTGGGCAACCGTCGACGCAATCCCGGCTTCGGGTCGTGTCCTGTTCGCGGCGCACAAGTCCTGGCCGCGACCGACCGACCCGGTGATGTCGGCGTGGAACGCACTCAACTGCATCCGCGAATGGCGCGGCGACACGCACTTCGGGGTCCTCCTGAACG
Source organism: Actinomycetota bacterium (assembly GCA_041176025.1). Taxonomy (GTDB): domain Bacteria; phylum Actinomycetota; class Acidimicrobiia; order Acidimicrobiales; family Ilumatobacteraceae; genus UBA2093. The sequence continues at coordinate 789 of JBEDDY010000025.1, forward strand.
ACAACATCGGCGTCGTCGAAGCAGGACTCCTGCACGACGCGTGGATGGGCTACCCGAAGGAATGGATCCCGCGCAGCCGCGGTGCAGAAGACGCAGAGATTGCCGCGGCTCTCGAGAACCTCGCATCAAGGGGCTATGTCACCGACGGAGTGGTGAACGACGCGGGGGTCGCGTACCGTCAGGAACTGGAGGAACGCACCGACATCCTGTGCGAGATCCCGTGGCGCACCTTCGGCGAGGCGAACACCGTGCGGTTGCTCTCGATCATCGAGCCTGTCGGTCACGTGTACGTGGAACGCATCAACCAGACCGCCGGTGACAACTGGATGCCGGCAGCGCGTCCCCGACGCCGCTGACCCGGCCTCCGGGGACATTCGTCGGGAATCGGGACCGCCGTCGCTTGGTTGACTGTGGCATGCCCCGTTACGTCGTCACCGTCCCGTCATCGAAGACCCCTGAGGAGGCATTCGCGTACATGTGCGACATGCGCCTGTTCCCGGAATGGGACAAGGGAATCAAGAAGGTGGTGCTCGTCACGGGAACCGAGCCCGGCAAGGGAGCCACGTACGACGTGACAGTGCCCGGTTTCCGCGGCAAGGACTCGGTGCTGCGCTACGAGACCACCGAGTTCGACCCGCACTCAAACGTCCTGCTCGTGGGGAAGAATTCGATCTTCACCTCCGTCGACCGCGTGACGGTGGCGCCGTCCCCGTCGGGTTGCGACGTCACCTACGACGCCACGCTCACCTTCAACGGCATTCTCGGGCCGATGAACCTGTTCCTGGGTGCAGTGTTCAACAAGGTCGGAGACCGCGCGGCCAGGGGCCTGCGCAAGAAGCTCGCCTGACGCCTACGGGCAGCCGAGACCGTGCAGGTTGGCGCATTCCCGGCACAACCATGCGGTGCCGTCGCTGGTGCTCCATGCGGTTGCAAAGGGTGACCCGCACGAGTAACAGTCGTGCTTCTCGTTCTTGTCGAGCGGACCGACGGTGAACTTGCCGGTCTCGTTCTCCTCCATCACGGCGCGCCTCCCCACAGGGCCTTGTTGAGGAGGGTCACAAGGTCGGACTTCTCCCGTTCCGTCAAGCCTGCCATCTGGTCGACGTGAAGTCCCTTGATGAGCGGCGTCAATCGCCCGAACACGCGCCTTCCGGCGGCCGTCGGCTTCACGATCATCCTTCGCCTGTCCTGCGGATCGGGCTTCCTGCTCACCAGTCCCTGGCGGACCAACTTGTCAACAAGCCGTGTCAGGTCCGATGCACGGTTCACCAGCCCGTCCGCGATCTCACCCATGGCCAGACCGTCGGACTTGTCCGTCAGGCACAGCACCCACAGCACGCGGTAGTGCGCCTCGGTCAGGTGCTCCTCACCGCACAGAGCCTCCACACCCGCGGACCATGCACCGTGCAACAGACTGAGGTGGATGTAGAGGTTGCGGTGGGTGCGGTCACTGCGTGATTCCCCGCCCGCACGCGTCACTCTGTCTGCGGTGCTCATGCGCGGTGGAGCACCTGCCGCAGCACTCCTGTCAACAACCCGTGCGGATCGTTCACCTCGTCGTGGGAGCGCCATGCCACGAAGCGGTCGGGGCGCACCAGAATCGCACCCCGGCTTCCGTGTTCGCGCAGACGCGTCCACGACATCCTCGGGTCGAGCAGGTCACCGCTCGCATGACCGATGCGCACCGCATCCAACGGCACTCTGAGTTCGTCTGACACCCGGAGGGCTGCCTCGCACCAACTGTGCCCCTCCTCACCGGCGATCAGCAGGAACCGTCCCGGTGTCACCAGGTTCACCGTTGACGTGCGGTCACCGCCCTGTCCCCGTTCGACCCACGCGTGCGGCAACGGGTGACCGGGCCTTGTGCTCATCACGTAGATGCGAACAGGGTCGGGATTCGGCAGCGGATCGGTCCCGTCCGGAACCACGGCGGTCGAAGAATACGTGTACCCGTACTCGATGTTCTGTTCGTGGAACTCCATCGAGTGAACCGCCATCGCCTCACTGATTTCCCTGGCGATGTCGGCGTCCTCCGGCGCACCACTCCATGCACGTGACAGGTGGGCCCACTTCTGTTCGACTGTCAGATCCGGATCGTTGATGCGAAGCACGCGGCCGGTCAATGACCACTGCTTGCTGTTCTCCAACGAGCGACGCACATTCTTCTCGATGCTGGAACGGCGCTCCGGCTCGAAAGTGGAGAGGAGCCGCTCGTGGGCCTGTCCCTTCAGGACGGCAGCGATCTTCCACGTGAGGTTCTGCACGTCATGCATGCCGCTCGTGAGCCCGAGACCACCGGTGGGTGGATGCTTGTGCGCGGCGTCACCACACAGGAACACGCGCCCGTCCGTGAAACGGTCGGCGATGATGCCCTCTGCGGCCCAGTTGGAAATCTTGTGGATCGTCACCGGGTGGTCGCCGATTCCGAGCGCAGTCCGCAGGTCCTGCTCCACCTTGCCGTCCTCGAAGGAGCGTGGGTCGTCCGCCGGGTAGTTGAGGTGGACGACCCACTCGGGCGATCGGGTTCCCCACTTCCCGGGCCCCATGGGAACCATCACGACCATTGCACCGATCTCGGGCACGAAGTGCCAACGAATCAACACGTCATCATCGGTTGCGAGCGCGGAGAAGTCGGTGCTCATGTGGATGGACACCTGGCTCGCAAACCGTCGCACGCCTTGCATCTCGACTCCGAGGATGCGTCCGACGGTGCGGCCACCGTCGCAGGCAATCAGGTAGTCGGCGTGCACCGTGTATTCGGTGCCATTGTCGAGGTCGGCAATCCTCGCAGTCACTCCGTCTGCGTCCTGATCGAACGACACGAGTTCATGATGGAAACGCACTCGACCGGGGGCAAGTTGCTCTGCTCGCTCCCTCAGTATCGGCTCCAGCCGGATCTGCGGGAGATTCGTGGACAGCAAGGGACTGGCAGCGACCCAATCGGGGTCGCGGCCGCCGTTGCCCCAGCACTCAATCTTGGCCAGGCGACGACCCGCATTCTCGTGACCGCTGAACCCCGCGTACACGGCGGTGTACGCGAATTGTTCCGGCGGGGTGCCGACCGCATAAATGGCATCCGACACGCCGGTGTCCTGCATGATCTCCATCGCACGCTGATTGAGGATGTGGGCCTTCGGCAGCACGGACGTGGTCGGCAGTGAGTTCACCAGCAATGACTCGACACCAAGGGTCGACAGCAGCATTGATGCGGTCAGGCCGGCGCCGCCGCCGCCCACCACCAGCACGGGAACACGGATGTCGGTCATATCTCCCCTTCAAGGAACCAGAAGACTGCACCGTACACTGATTATTCGTTGTCACGAATAATCGGGATTCACGGGATGCAGGCTGACCGGAATCAGGGGATCAGACGAAACTGCCGAGGGCAGCGGACACCAGGGTGAGCTCAGCGTGGGATCCCGCGACAGCGGCCACGTAGCGGTCGGGCCTCACGACCACCGCGTACGAATCCCCCACCGACTCCGGTGCGACGACGTTGACCGCGTTGAGAGCAACGAGTTCGTCCGGCAACGGAACCGGTTCTGCCGTCACGACCGCGAAGGATGCACCGTCGCGACGGACCGCCGCGGACACTTCCGGGGAGAACCAGAACTGGTGTCCCACACGTTGGTCATCGCCCGTCAACATCCCCGCGACGAGATGTGGGGCGGGACGTTTCCCCCCGTACCCACTCTCGATGTCGACGCCGTGGCTCACGCGTCCCGCCAGCTGGTCGATCAGGCGTCCCATGTCGACCGCGTGCGCAACCGTGCTGCGCACGTGCGGCTCGCGTTCGGGCGTGTACGTCCCGAGCAACGCCGGCGTCGCGAGACCGCGCACCACGTAAGACATCTTCCACGCGAGATTCACCGCGTCGCGCATGCCCGAGTTCAGACCCTGGCCCGCGAACGGCGGTGTCTGGTGCGCCGAGTCACCGGCGAGGAACACGTTCCCCGTCTGCATCCGCGGCGCGACGACCGCGTGGAAGCGGTAGACGGCCGAGCGCACGAGTCGTGCATCAGCCGGGGTCACCCATTCCGCGAGGAGTCCCCACAGGCCCCCGTCGGTGTTGAGCGCGTCGGCATCCTCGCCGGGCTGCACCTGGAACTCCCACCGACGGAAACGCCTCACGCCCTGCACGTACGTGGACGGCCGTTCCGTGCGGCAGTACTGGCGCACACCGCGGGGCAGCTCCACGGCCGACCCCTCGTTCAGTTCGATGTCCACCACAAGCCACTCCTGGTCGAACTTGAGGTCCTCCAGGACGAGGCCGACGTGGCGGCGCGTCCAGCTGGATGCGCCGTCGCAACCGATGACCCACCGCGACTCGATCGTCTCGCCGGAGTCAAGTGTCGTCACGCACCGGTCACCCCGGTCAACAAGGTCGGTGACCGTGCTTCCCCACCGCGCGTCGGTGCCGCGCGCGACGCACTCCCCGCGCAGCATCGTGTCGAGTTCGGGCTGGTAGTGCACGACGACGGGCGGCACCCCCTGCAGACCCAACGGGGGAATGTCGGAACCGATCGCGACGGTGTCGTCCGGAGCAAGGAAGTCGCCGCGCTCCAGGCGTGACGTGTTCGCCTTCAACCAGTCACCGAGGCCGTGGTCGTGCGCGGCGCGCTGGATTTCATCATCCATGACAATGGCCCGGGGCAGCTGGTACGGCCACAGGTCGCGTTCGATGACGACGTTCGAGACGCCCATGTCATTCAGCAACACCGCGAGGAAGCAACCCACCGGTCCGCCACCGATGATGACGGCGTCGACCATCAGCGCTTCCACCACTTCGCGAGCAGCTCCTCGCGCAGACGCACGGCCTCGGCACGGACGGCCTCGACATCGTTCTCGTCCGTCCCGGTGACCGCGTTGATGAACGGCTCGAGCGCGGCCCAGCCCATCTCGATTGCCATCCCGATTCCGATCATTGCCTTCAGGCGCGCATCGGGTGCGTCAAGACCATGGCGAGACGTCAGGTGGTCGAGAACGGCCTTCGGTGTGGAGATGTCCTCCGTCAGTTCCGTAGACGCAAGGTCCATCTCCCCGTCCAGGACGCACCGCACCACTGCGCGCAGGTACTGCTGGTCCTGCAACAACGCGAACGGTGCCGGAATCACATGTCCGTGCGATTTCTCGGACGAGAAGCGTGCGTGCCGGTGCACCAGGTCGTGCATCGCGGCACGCAACAAGGCGTCCTTGCTGCCGAAGTAGTGATGGACGAGTCCGTGGTTCACGCCTGCGCGCTGTGCGACCGCCCTCACGCTCATGGCCCTGGGACCCACCTCCGCGAGCATCTCGCTCGCTGCACCGACGAGCTTCTCCTCGACGGTCGTCCTGGCATCGGCGACAACGGACATCAGTTGCCGGCGGTTGCGTAGTCGGTGATCGATGCAAAAGACGCGCCGGCGCGGTAGCGATCGATGAGCACCTCGAAATCGACATTGATGCCGATGGGGTTCGCAGCGAACAGCGGGCCCGCCATGAACGCATCCGCCTCGTCCATAGTCATGGAATCAACCTGGGTCTCCACCTGATTGCCGTCGGGGTCGCGGTAGTACGCCGAGAGAGTCATGCCGTGGTTGATGGTCCAGTAGGGCGACACACCCTTCGCCTTCATGCGCTCGTACTGGTCGAACAGGTCATCGAGGGTCGCGTAGGTGAATGCGAAGTGCTCGACTCCGTCGCGCTTCGGCGTCTGGTGCTCGAGGTTCGGAATGCTCGCGATGGCAATGCGGTGGTGTTCGTCGTCGTACGAGATGAAGGCGATGAAATCGTTCTCGTGGCGTGCCTCGCCCTGCAGGAAGTCCTTCCACCACGACACCATCTCGGCGTATCGGGTGGTCTTCAGCACGATATGGGCGAACTTGATCGGTGATGCCACGGCATTCCTCCTGGGTCCAGTCGGGACGGGCTTTCCCGAGGTTTTAGTCAACTGACTAAAAGAGACTATAGTGCCGGGCATGACGTTCAAGTTCGCCTGCAAGAACGGCCGCGCCCAGCTGGTGGTCGGCCCCGACAACAACACCGTCGATCTGGAGACAGCCAGCGGCGGGAAATTCACCTCCGAGCCCATCGACGCGTTCCGCCGCTGGGACGAGGTGCGCGCGTTCGCCGCGACATGCGCCGACCCGGGGTCACCGACCACCGTTGACGAACTCAACGCACCGTCACCGTGGCCGTCGCAGGTGTTCGGCATCGGCCTGAACTACCGCAAGCACGCCGAGGAGTCAGGTGCACCGATCCCGAAGACGCCACTCACGTTCACGAAGTTCCCGTCGTCGGTCGGAAACCCGAACGCGGACGTGCCGATCGTCGGCGGGGCGGTGGACTGGGAGGTCGAACTCGTCGTCGTCATCAGCAAGGGCGGACGCGACATCACGGAAGCCGATGCCTGGAACCACGTCGCCGGCGTGTGCGTGGGCCAGGACATCAGCGACCGTGCGCTGCAGATGGCGACGCAGCCCCCGCAGTTCAACCTCGGCAAGAGCCGTCAGAACTACTCGCCGTTCGGCCCGTGGCTGGTCGACGCAAAGGACCTCGCCGACCGGGACGCACTCGAGATCAGCTGTTCGGTGAACGGCGTCGAGATGCAGCGCGAGAGGACGAACGACCTGATCTTCGACGTGTCCCAGCAGATTTCCTACCTCAGCAGCATCGTGCAGTTGCTGCCCGGCGACGTCATCTTCACCGGCACCCCGGGCGGCGTCGGCATGGCACGCAAGCCCGCCGTCTTCCTGAAGGCGGGTGACGTTCTCGAGTCGACCCTCACGGGTCTGTCGCGCATCGTCAACCGCTGCGTCTGATCCCCGTCAGGCGGCGAACGGTCGCGTGACCGACTCGCACCAGTTCCACAGGTCGCGGCGACGGTCGGGAGTGTCCGTTGCCCTCGATGTCGCGGTCTTGTGGGTGGACCGCGGTTCCCTGTCGCACCAGAACGTTCCCGACGGTGCCGGCAACGTGTCTGCAGCCGCCAACCACGCGATGGTGTCCGCACCCTGGCGCGGTGTGCGCAGCAACGGCCGGGTGACCGTGCGGAACGTCGGCAACGACGACTTCACACCGGGTGTGTCCGCCCAGCCGGGATGCATCGCCGCGAAGTGGACGTCGGGGCGCTTCTCCGACCACATCTCGTTCAGCACCACCTGGGCACGCTTCGCGATCGCGTACTGACGGGTGCCGTTGTACTGCAGTTCGTTCATCTCCAGAGTGCGGCCCCCTGCAACACGCGGGAGGTCGGCCGAGTACATGCCGCCCGACGACACGGTGACGACACGCCCGTCCACGCCCGCAACCGTGTCGACCAGCATCGACGTCATCAGGAACGGACCCAGCACGTGTGTGGCGACAGTGGACTCGAAACCCTGCGGGGTCAGCACCCGCTCGTGCGTCAATGCACCCGCGTTGTGGACGAGTGCGTCGACGGCACCCCCCGAGGCGATGGTCCGTGATGCAGCGTTGACTGCCCCGAGGTTGCCCATGTCACACACCACGAAGGACACCTCGCCGGAACCGAGTGTGTCGATCCTCTCGGCCGCCGCGACGGTCCGCGCCTCGTCACGGCCGACGAGGACGAGGTCGGCACCCGCGCGCGCCAGCATCACGCACGTCTCATGGCCGAGACCGGAGGTCGGCCCCGTCACCACGATCCTGCGGTCCGCGAGATCGAGCGTTGTCACATCCTCGAACGAGTTGAGACGGCTTCTCACCTCGTACCCGATGCGGGAGAAACCCCCGACAACTGTCGTGTCGAGGAGATTGCTGACGAGGTTCTTCACATGACGTGCAACAGCAGCACGACACCGATGATTCCGTGCAGCGACCACGCCACGGTTCGCGGCCAGTTCGTGAGCACGAGCTCGCGACCGACACGCGCATCGGGAGTCTCCGCCATGCGCGCGTGACGCGGAACGGAGAGAAGGACGGTGCACAGCAGCGCCACGGCCACGCAGGCACCGCCTGCCCACGCGAGCACCCACGGGACCCCTGCGGGTCTGTCGAACATCAGCCACAGGGTTGTCACTCCCTCGATGCCCATCGGGGCACCGACGACCCACGCCGTGCGCGACTGGTGCTCACCCGCGACGGTGCGCGCGTTCTCGACCGGGACGATCGCGAGCAACGGGTAGTGGACGACCTGCACGAACCAGATGACACCGGTCATCACCA
>JBEDDY010000026.1:0-3105 GCA_041176025.1 Actinomycetota bacterium
CACGACGTACCACGTGAGAGTTGTCGCATCCAATGCCGCCGGCACCGTCATCTCGGGAGCTGCAACGTTCACGACCCTGTCCCCCGTCGGCGTCGAGATCAACAATGGTGACGAGACGACAACCGACACCCGGGTCACGGCCTCGTTCACGTACCCGGCCGGGGCGGTGGGGGTTCGAATCTCCGACAATGCAGGCATGCGACTCGCACGCGTGCTTGACCGGGTCGACTCCGTCTCATGGGACCTCTCGCCATCGACCGACGCCGAAGCCGAACGATTCGTGTTCGTCCAGTTCCTCTTCGAATCCGGGCGCTCGTCCGCAGTCTTCGGTGACTCCATCACGCTCGTCCTGCCCGACGACGTCGAACCATCAGACGAGACGGCGCCAGAGATCATCGATGCCCGTGTCGTGCGGGTCGCCTCGGCGGCTGTCGGCTCCGGGGCGAACGGACGCCGGATGAGGGTCACGGGTCGTGATTCCTTCTCCGGCATCACGGCGATCCAGGTGCGGCACAACGGCAAGGTGCGCACGACCAAAGTCCCCGCCACCCGCCTGCTGAACCATGTGATTGCCTCGCCTGCACGAACCGGGGTGTGGGTTCGTATGATTGATGCGTCTGGCAACGCTTCGAAGTGGAGAAGGGTGTGGCCGGGCTGAGATCTCAGCCGCGCATCATCCAGCCGTCGATCAACTTCCGTGCGATCGAGATGGAGCCGGGGATCATCGGCAGTTCGTCGCGGCGGTACCACTTCGCGTCGAGTATCTCCTTCTCGTCGAGCACGAGGTCGCCCGAGTCGTGACGCGCCGTGAACCCGAGCATCAGCGAGTTCGGGAACGGCCACGGCTGGCTCGCCACGTACGTGACGTCGCGGACCGTGATGCCCACCTCCTCGAGGACCTCGCGCGCCACTGCCTGCTCCAGGTTCTCGCCGGGTTCCACGAAGCCGGCGAGACATGAGTACAGCGGCACCTGGAAGTTCGCGCCCCGCGCGAGCAGTGCCTCCTCGTTGTCGCCCTCCCCGCGGGTGACGAGCGTGATGATGGCGGGCGACAGCTTCGGGAAATTCATCAAGCGGCACGACGGGCACACGAACGCGCGCTCGTTGTCGGCCAGTTGCGTCCGCTCACCGCAGCGGCCGCAGAAGCGGTGCGTGCGCGCCCACTCGATGATCTGCACCGCGCGCCCCGCGACCGCCCAGTCGGTCTCGCTGACGCGGCCGAACAACGAGTAGAGGTCGGTCTCGGCACCGTAGGCCGGGTCCTGTCCGTGCGGAACGTCGATCCCCCACACGGCGACCGAGCCGTGCATCCCCAGGAAATGGTGGTCCCAACCGTCCTCTGCGGGCCGGTCATCGACGAACACCTTCGTCCCGATGACGTGGATGTAGCGGTGTTCGGACGCATCCGGGTGGATGTGCAGACCGGGGATGAACGGGTCGTTGTTGGTAGCCATTCCGACTGACGGTAGTTCGCGGACCCACGCCTAGGATGAGCCCATGGCAACCAAATCCTCAAATGTCGTGATCGTTGACGCGGTCCGCACCACCATCGGCCGCCGCAACGGCGGTCTTTCCACCCTGCACCCCGCGGACGTCCTCGGACTCGTGCAGAAGGGCATCGTTGACCGCACCGGCATCGACCCCGCCCAGATCGAACAGGTCGTCGGCGGCTGCGTCAGCCAGGTCGGCGAGCAGGCATTCAACCTCACGCGTACCGCGTGGCTGGCGGCCGGCCTCCCCATCTCCACCGCCGCCACCACGGTCGACACGCAGTGCGGTTCCTCGCAGCAGGCGACCAGCCTTGCCGCGTCCCTCGTGGGCTCCGGCGTCGTCGACGTCGCCCTCGCATGCGGCGTTGAAGTCATGAGCCGTGTGCCGATCGGTGCCGGCGGCAAGAAGGAACTCGGTCTCGGCGTGCCGATCCCGAAGTCGTACTTCGGCCAGTACGAGATGACGTCGCAGTTCGAGGGTGCCGAGCGCATCGCTGACCACTGGGGCATCACCCGTGCCGACACCGACCTGTTCGGTTTCAACTCGCAGCAGCGTGCGGCTCGCGCGTGGGCGGAGGACCGCTTCGCGGGCCAGTACCTCGAGGTCACCGCACCCGACGCCGACGAGAACGGCAATCTGCTCGACTCCACCCACACGGTGAAGCGCGACGAGGGCATCCGTGAGACCACGCTCGAGAAGCTCGGCACCCTGAAGCCGGTGGCGCGCGAGAACGGCGTCCACACCGCCGGCAACTCCTCGCAGATCTCCGACGGCGCATCGGCCGTGCTGATGATGACCGAGGAGAAGGCGAACGCCCTCGGCCTGAAGCCGCGCGCGCGCATCATCGACACCTGCAACGTCGGTGTCGACCCGGTGTTCATGCTCACCGGCCCGATCGACGCGACCAAGCGCATCCTCGACCGCAACAACATGAAGATCGACGACATCGACGTGTTCGAGGTCAACGAGGCGTTCGCCTCGGTCGTTCTCGCATGGGCGAAGGAACTCGGTGCGGACCTCGAGAAGACGAACCCGAACGGCGGTGCCATCGCACTCGGGCACCCGCTCGGCGGCACCGGCGGATTCCTCGTCACGAAGGCTCTCTACGAGCTCGAGCGCACGGGCGGTCGCTACGGCCTCATCTCGATGTGCTGCGGCGGCGGTCTCGGCACCGGGACGCTCATCGAGCGCCTCTGACGCACACATGGCGGGCATGCCCCGCCACGCACAACTGACAGCACTTCTCGTGGGGGTGGGCGCTCTGGCAACAGCGTGCTCACCCCTTCGGGTTTCACCGGACCCACAGGGACGCGTCCACGGCCGGGTCTCCCGCGTCATCGACGGCGACACGGTCGTCGTGTCGGTGTCGGGGCGAAGCGAGACCATCCGACTCATCGGTGTGAACACCCCGGAGACGCACCACCCCACAAAGCCCGTCGAGTGCTTCGGCCCGGAAGCGGCTGCCCACACCGCGGCGCTTCTCGCGGAGGGGACCGACGTGTGGGTCGAGCGCGACACCGAGAGTCGCGACAGGTACGGACGCCTGCTCGGCTACGTGCACCGTTCGTCGGATGACCTCTTCGTCAACCTCGACCTCGTTGCCGGCGGGTGGGC
>JBEDDY010000027.1:0-6030 GCA_041176025.1 Actinomycetota bacterium
GTGCTGCTCGTCGTCACCCTGGTGTCCCTGTTTGCCCAGGGTCTGAATCTCGGCATCGACTTCAAGGGCGGTGTCTCGTGGGAGGCACCCGTCACCGCGACTCTGGACACCGCGAAAGCGAGGGAAATCCTCGCGACGGCCGGGGTGCCAGAGCGCGAGGCGAAGATCCAGGTGCTCAGCTCGAACGGGACGGAACGTCTGCGCATCCAGGCCGGTGACCAGACGGCAGCGGTCACGGCGCGCATCAAGGCGAATCTCGCCACCCAGGCAAAGGTCGACGAACAGGAGGTGAGCGTCGCCACGGTGAGTTCCACCTGGGGCCGGAACATCACCAACAAGGCCATCCGCGCGCTCTTCGTCTTCATTGCCTTCGTGTCCATCTTCATTGCCTGGCGCTTCGAGTGGCGCATGGCCCTGGCGGCCTTCGCCGCGGTCGTCCACGACGTCGCGATCAGCGTGGGCGTGTACTCGGTGCTGGGGCTCGAGGTGACCCCGGCAACGGTGGTCGCCTTCCTCACCATCCTCGGTTTCTCCCTGTACGACACGATCGTGGTGTTCGACAAGGTGCACGACAACACGGCCCGCTACACCGCCAGCCGCGTGTCCTTCGGTGACATCATCAACATCTCGATGAACCAGGTGTTGATGCGGTCCCTGAACACGTCGATCGCCGCGCTGCTGCCGGTGCTGAGCCTCCTCGTGCTGGGTGCCGGCGTGTTCGGCGCCGTCGCGCTCCAGGAGTTCGCGCTCGCACTTCTGGTCGGGCTCGCGACGGGCGCGTACTCATCCATCTACATCGCCTCACCACTGCTCGGCATCCTGAAGGACCGTGAACAGAAGTACGCCCCGTACCGCGGCAACCTCTCCACGGGGGCCGACATGGCCCACCTGATGGCAACCGGGGCACCCGCCGGCCGCCGCGGGAACACCGTGTCACAGGTCGCCGATGTTGCCTCGAAGCCCGAGGGTGCGGCCATCGCCGCAGAGGCAGTCCTGAGCCACCCGCCGCGCCCCCGCAAGAAGGCGCGTCGCTAACCTCTCCGCATGGGTACTGCTGACCGCGTCCTTCCGTGGCGACGGCACCACAGTGCGCCCATCGACGAACTGGCGCCGTTGCTGACGGCGTACCGGCGTCGTTACCCGAAGCAGCCGGTCACCCTCGTCAACCGTGCCTACGAGACCGCACGAAGGGCACACCAGAGCCAGATGCGGTCGTCGGGCGAGGCCTACATCAACCATCCGATCGCAGTCGCGCGCATCGTCGCCGACATCGGTCTCGACGAGGTCTCGCTCGCGGCTGCGCTGCTCCACGATGCGGTGGAGGACACAGAGATCACGGTCGAGGACGTCCAGCGTGACTTCGGTGACGAGGTCGCCAACATCGTCGACGGTGTCACGAAGCTGGAGCGCCTCCAGTTCGACTCACGCGAGGAGCAGCAGGCGGCCACGATGCGCAAGATGCTGGTCGCCATCGCGCGCGACCTCCGTGTGCTCGTCATCAAGCTGGCCGACAGGCTGCACAACATGCGGACCCTCGCAGGCATGCCCGTCGAGAAGCAGCAGCGTGTCGCCCAGGAGACGCTCGACATCTACGCGCCGCTCGCTCACCGGCTCGGCATGCAGGACATGAAGCAGCAGCTCGAGGATCTCGCGTTCTCGGCCCTCTACCCGAAGCGGTTCGCCGAGCTCGATCACCTCGTGTCGAGCAGGACCCCCGAGCGTGACGTGTTCCTTGCCAAGGCAATCGCAGAGGTGCAGGGCCGTCTGGCGGATGCCCACATCGTCGGCGAGGTGACCGGTCGCGGCAAGCACCTCTGGAGCATCTACGAGAAGATGGTGCAGAAGGAGAAGGAATTCGACGAGATCTTCGACCTGAACGCCATCCGCATCATCGTCGACAACGTGAGGGACTGCTACGGCGCGCTCGGCTGCATTCACGGCAAGTGGAAGCCCGTGGTGGGTCGCTTCAAGGACTACATCGCGATGCCGAAGTTCAACCTGTACCAGTCACTGCACACCACGGTGATCGGTCCGGGCGGCAAGCCGCTGGAGGTGCAGATCCGCACGCGCGAGATGCACGAACAGGCCGAGTTCGGGGTCGCCGCCCATTTCTCCTACAAGCACGGCGGCGACACGTCCGACATGGACTGGCTGAACCGCATCATCGACTGGCAGTCGGAGACGCTCGACCCGAACGAGTTCATGGCCGACCTGAAGAGCGACCTCGAGCAGGAGGAGGTGTTCGTCTTCACGCCGAAGGGCCGTGTCATCACCCTGCCCGTGAACTCCACGCCGGTGGACTTCGCCTACGCCGTGCACACGGAGGTCGGCCACGCGTGCGTGGGTGCGAGGGTGAACGGCCGCCTGGTGGCACTCGACGCAGGTCTGTCGTCCGGCGACACCTGCGAGATCTTCACCTCGAAGGTCGACGACGCCGGACCGTCTCGTGACTGGCTGGGGTTCGTCCAGTCTCCGCGTGCGCGCAACAAGATCAAGCAGTGGTTCACCCGCGAGCGACGGGAGGACATGGTGGAGGCGGGCCGCGAGGAACTCACGGCCGAGCTCCGGCGCGAGGGACTGCCCGTGCAGCGCATCTGGTCGTCCGATGCGTTCCTCGAGGAGATGGAGGCCCTCAACATCACCGACGTCGACTCCCTGCTGGCGGCCATCGGGGAGCACCACGTGTCGGCCCGCGGCTTCGCGCAGAAGATCGGTCGTTCCGTTCGCAACGAGTCGAGCGACGAGCAGCTCGCGATGCCGATCCGCGCCGACCGCACCGACGGCATCGCGCGCAGCACCACGGGCATCCACGTCGAGGGTCTCGACGACGTTCTCGTCAGGCTGTCGCGCTGCTGCACCCCGGTTCCCGGTGATGACATCATCGGTTTCGTCACCAAGGGCAGGGGGGTCAGTGTCCACCGTGCGGACTGCGCGAACGCGATGACCCTCGCCTACGACGAACCCGCCCGCCTCATCGAGGTGGAGTGGTCGGGCGCGACCCCTGGTGCGGTGTTCCGTGCGGGTGTCGAGGTCGTGGCGCTCGACCGCAGTCGCCTCCTGCGTGACGTCGCGAACGCCCTGTCCGAACAGCACGTGAACATCGTCGCCTGCAGCACCCACACCGGGGCCGACCGTGTGGCGAAGATGCGCTTCGAGTTCGAACTGGGCGACCCGAACCACCTCGACTCCGTCCTGCGCACCATCAAGGGGATCGACGCCGTGTACGACGCATATCGCATCGTGCCCGGCGGTGGTGCGGACTAGCCTTACCCGTCGTGCCGAGTTTCCAGACCAGTCCGGGTACCCGCGACATCCTCCCGCCGCAGGCAGGGCGCTGGCGCGAGCTGATCCTCCTGTTCGCCGACACGGTGCAGTCCGCGGGCTACGAGTGCGTCATCCCACCGATGTTCGAGGATCTCGGTGTGTTCCTCCGTCTCGGTGACGCCACTGACGTGGTCACGAAGGAGATGTACGACTTCGAGGACAAGGGCGGCCGGCACATCGCCCTCAGGCCCGAGCAGACGGCCGGCGTGTGCCGTGCATTCGCGCAGCACCGGCCGACAACACCGTGGAAGGTCTGGTACTCGGGCCCGAACTTCCGGTACGAGAAGCCCCAGGCCGGTCGCTACCGCCAGTTCGACCAGGTCGGGGTGGAGGTTCTCGGCAGTGATGACGCCCTGCTCGACGCCGAAGTGGTTGCTCTCGGGTGGCAGTTCTTCGCGCGACTCGGCCTGAGCCAGGTGACCCTCGTGGTCAACTCCCTCGGCGACGCCGATGACCGCGCGCGATACATCGACGCGCTCCGTGCGTACCTCGAGTCGCGTGCACCGGAGCTGTCAGAGGAGGCGAAGGCGACCCTCGCCCGCAACCCGTTGCGGGTCCTCGACTCGAAGAGACCCCAGGATGCGGCGGTCATCGCATCTGCCCCTCTCATCACCGCTTACCTGTCCGACGATGCGCGTGACCATTTCGCGCGGGTGTGCGGCGCACTCGACCTGCTGGGAATCCCGTTCGTCCTGAACGAACGTCTCGTCCGCGGGCTCGACTACTACCGCCGCACGACCTTCGAGTACGTGTCCACCTCCCTGGACGGCTCGCAGAACGCCGTGGGTGGTGGCGGGCGGTACGACGGTCTCGTCGAGGATCTCGGCGGTCCGGCCACTGGGGGCGTGGGTTTCGCGATCGGCGTTGACCGGACCCTTCTTGCCTGTGATGCCGAGCAGGTGTTCGACGCCGGTGCGCTCGCGATGGATGCGTTCGTCGTCGACGTGGTGGACGGGCTCGCCGGGCTGGCGATCACCGACGAACTGAGGGCGGCAGGTTTCGCAGCGGACCGCGCGTTCGACGGGCGCAGCATGAAGTCCCAGATGAAGGCGGCTGACCGCAGTGGTGCGACGTTCGCCGTGATCGTGGGTGGTGACGAAGCATCTGCCGGCACGTGCACCGTGCGTAACCTGTCCACCTCGGAACAATCGACCATCCCGCGGTCGGGTCTGGTGGCGCACCTTGCCGCCCAACTCGGACCGCGCACCCCCCGGAGGAGCACCCCATGACCCCCACCGCAATGCGCACCCACATGTGTGGAGAACTGCGTGCGAGCGACATCGGCAAGCGGGTGTCTCTGTGCGGTTGGGTCGGGCGTCGTCGCGAGCACGGCGAGCACCTTGCGTTCGTCGACCTGCGTGATCACACCGGCGTCACCCAGTGCGTCATCGACAACGGTGCCGATGTGCGCAGCGAGTACGTCGTGCGCATCTCCGGTGTCGTGAGGGCTCGTCCCGAGGGGACCGTCAACGAGGGGCTCGCAACGGGCGGTGTCGAGGTGGGTGAGTGCACGGTCGAGGTGCTGAACATCGCAGAACCCCCGCCGTTTCCCGTGGACGCGCGTGCCGACGACGTCGACGAGGCCGTCCGCCTGAAGTACCGCTACATCGACATCCGTCGTGAGCGCATGCAGAAGAACCTGCGCGTGCGCGCGGCGGTGAACAGTGCGATCCGCAGGGAAATGGAGAAGAACGGCTTCCTCGAGGTTGAGACCCCGTTCCTCATGCCGTCCACCCCGGAGGGTGCGCGGGAATTCCTGGTGCCGTCGCGCAAGGAGCCCGGTTCGTTCTTCGCCCTGCCGCAGTCGCCGCAGCTGTGGAAGCAACTGTTGATGGTCTCGGGCATCGACCGCTACTACCAGATCGCAAGGTGCCTGCGCGACGAGGACCTCCGTGCCGACAGGCAGTACGAGTTCATGCAGCTCGACGCGGAGATGTCTTTCGTTTCGCAGGACGACGTCCTCGATTACATCGGCCGCGCGGTCGTGGCGGCGGCGGAAGCGGTCACCGGCACGCGCCCGCCGGAGATCGAGAGGATCACGTGGCGCGAGGCGATGGAGCGCTTCGGCGTCGACAAGCCCGACCTGCGTTTCGGACTCGAGTTGATCGAGCTCACGTCCGTGTTCGCATCGACGGAGTTCAAGGCCTTCGCCGGTGCGGGGAGCATCAAGGGTCTGTGCGTGAAGGCCTCGGAGTACCCGGAAGCGGCAGCGTACGGTCGCAACAAACTGGATGCGTTGACGGACCGGGCGAAGAAGCTCGGCGCGAAGGGCCTCGTGTGGATGAAGGTCGGCGCCGCGGGTGAACTCGACTCCCCGGTGGCCAAGTTCCTCACCGAGGCGGAACGTTCCGCCCTTCTGTCGGCCACCGGAGCCGGGGAGGGCGACCTGATCCTCATCGTCGCCGACGAATGGATGAACACCGTCGAGGTCCTCGGCCAGTTGCGCAACGACATCGGGCGCCCGCCCGTGTACGAGGGCCCCTACCGTTACGTGTGGGTCACCGAGTTCCCGCTCTTCATCGGGCTCGACAAGACCACCGGCAAGCCGATCCCCGGTCACCACCCGTTCTGTCATCCGCACCCCGACGACCTCGAGTTGTTCGAGACAGAACCGCTGAAGGTGCGTGCCCTCGCGTACGACCTCGTGCTCAACGGGTGGGAACTCGGGTCGGGCTCGATCCGGATCCACGAACCGGAACTGCAGCG
>JBEDDY010000028.1:0-14587 GCA_041176025.1 Actinomycetota bacterium
CCCGCGCTCGCGGCTCCTCCGAGCAGGCACTTGTACTCACGTGCATCACCCTCGTTGGCTGTGACGAAGTACTCGCTTCCGTCGGAACCCCTGAACGTGTGGATGTTGTCCGGCTGGTACATGCCCTTCACCGGCCACTTGCCGATGGCGACGGCGGAGTCCTGGTCCGAGGGATCGAGACCGTTGCCGGCAACCGAGTGGTCCTTGTACCCGAGTCCCATGATCCTGCGGATCGACTGTGACGCAATGTCGACCTCAGCCACCGCGTTGTTCTCCTGCAGGGTCACGAATGCGGTCTTCGAGTCGGCACTGATGGCGATGTACTCGGGCTCCAGGTCCTGTGCCACCGTGGCATTCGGTCCGTAGACACGTGCACCGGATGTGCGGATGTCGTCTACGTAGTTGTTCAGGAACGAGAAGTCGAGAGTGGTGACCGCGAGAGTCTTCGATTCGAGGTCGATGATCGAGACCGAACCATGTGGATCCTTCGTCGTCGGGAGAACCCCGTTCTCCAGGCAGTAATCCGCCGGTTCACCCTCGTTGGCGGACAGCACGTACCGACCGTCAGGTGTGATGTGCACGGAGTCGGGGAGGCTCCCCACCGTCACGCCCTGCGGGGCGCGGGGGTCAATCTCGCCGTCAACGTCAGTGATGATTACCTTCCCGGGCGCCTGGTTGTTGCCACCGACCGATGCCGCGGCGGCGACGAAGCCGTTGCGGGCAGCGACGCTCTGCACTCCGGTCACACCGATCGAGTCGAAAGAGATCGATGACAACCGAGCCGGCTTCGTCGGGTCCTCGATGCTGAACACGTCGATGCGGTTCGTGAACCCGTTCGTCACGAACACTCGCTCCGTCTCTCGGTCATAGGCGCTGATTTCCGACCCGGCCAGGCCCATGCCCGAGTCCATTCTCCCGAGATACTCGAGCGAGAGACCCGTTCCGGCCTTGGCGATGGTCGCTGTTCCTGTCGGGCCGACCGCGGTGACGAGGGGCGTCACCGCGAGTGAACCGAGCATGAACCGACCCAGGATTTTCCGTGTGGTGTTGTTCATGACGGTGGAAATTAGGCGGAACGCATGAACCCGAATTTTCCTGCGGGAAGCCTTTGAACAAAATCGCGGTGAACTGGCGGGGGTGTCCTTCCGTGTCACTCCGTCGTAACCTGACGGAACGCTCCAGGGAGGCCGCGGATGATCGAGATGAATTGGTTCATGCCCACGGGCGGTGACTCGCGTGACGTCCTGCCGGACGCCGGAAGCAACCGCGCGCCCAGCGTGCAGTACCTGCAACAGATCGCGCAGGCCTGCGAGCAGCTGGGATTCGAGGCGGTGCTCACACCGTGTGGCACCGGCTGCGAGGACGCCTGGATCTCCACCGCTGCGCTCCTTGCCGTCACGGACCGACTGAAGTTCCTGGTCGCGTTCCGTCCCGCGCTGCTCACCCCCACCCTCGCCGCCCAGATGGCAAGCACCTACCAGCGAATGTCGAACGGTCGCCTGCTGGTCAACATCGTGACCGGCGCGGAACAGGCGGAGCTGGCCCGGTTCGGCGTCACCGAGGACAAGGCAACGAGGTACGCGCGCACCGCCGAGTTCGTGAAGATCATGCGCGGTGCATGGTCCGGCCAACCGTTCACCTTCAGGGGCGACTTCTTCGACGTCACGGACGCGACAACGCGTGACGTGCCGGACCCCGTCCCGCCGATCTACTTCGGTGGTGCCAGCGAGGAGGCGGAGAACGTCGCCGCCGAGACAATCGACCTCTACCTCTCCTGGGGCGAGACACCCAATGCCCTGAAGGAGCGCATGGACCGTGTCGCCGCGAAGGCAGCGTCGTTCGGTCGCACGATGCGGTTCGGCGTCCGTTTCCACGTCATCGCCCGCAGGACCAGCGAGGAGGCGTGGGCCGTTGCCGACAACATCCTCGCGTCCATGTCGCCCGAGGCGATCGCCTCCGCACGCGAGGACTTCCTGAAGACGCAGTCCGTCGGCCAGCGCCGCCAGTTCGATCTCCACGGTGGTGACGTGTCGAAGCTCGAGATCCACCCGAACGTGTGGGCCGGCATCGGTCTCGTGCGCGGCGGCGTGGGCACCGCGCTCGTCGGCAGCTACGAGGAAGTCGCCGACCGCATCGAGGAGTACCACGCACTCGGCAACGAAGCCTTCATCATGTCCGGGTACCCGCACCTCGAGGAGGCGTACTGGTTCGGCGAGGGCGTCATGCCCATCCTCCGCTCGCGCGGACTGCTCCCCGAACTGAAGACCGGACCGACGAAGGTGTTCTCGTTCCGATGAAGTCCGTCGGGCTCCTCGTTGTCGGCCACATCGATGCCGGCAGCCTGCACGTGGGCGGCGATTACGCCGAGCTCTACCGGGACATCCTCGGCCCGCACGACATCACCGTCGTGCCCTACAAGTGCGACGAGGGCCAGATGCCCGGATCCCTCGACGAGCAGGACGGATGGATCTGCTCACCGAGCCGTCTCTCCGTGTATGACGACGTCGCGTGGTTGCGTGACGTCGAGGAGATGTTGCGCGACATGGTCCGCACCGAGACTCCGTTCGTCGGCATCTGCTTCGGGCACCAACTCCTTGCCCAGGCCCTCGGCGGCACGGTGAAGAAGGCAAAAGTTGGTTGGGGAATCGGTGCGAAGGAGTATTCGGTTCACCGGCCGCAACCGTGGATGGAACCGGCACGTGACGTCATCCGCCTCGCCGCCAGCCACCAGGACCAGGTGATCGACCTTCCTGACGACGTGGAACTCTGGGCCGGCAGCGACTACTGCCCGAACGGCGGGATGCTCGTCGGTGAGCGGGCATGGACGTTGCAGGTGCACCCGGAGTTCTCGCCGGCGCTCTCCGACAGTCTCCTCGCGACGCGCATCGCGCTGTTCGGCGAGGAAGAGGTCCGGGCCGCACGGGCGACACTGAATGCCGGCTCGCTCGACCAGGACCTCGTCGCGCGCTGGATCTCGGCGTTCTTCCACCAGTGACCGTCGGGAACGGTCACTTCACCGTCACCCAGACCCCGTGCCACGTCAGCTTGGCACCGCTCTTCATGATCGCCGTGATGTGCACCTGGTACCGGCCCACAGGGGACACCAGTCGTCCGATCACCACGTTCTCCCGGTGCGTCGCTGACGAGAACTTCGCCACTGTCGTCTTGTTCGCATCGACCAACTCGAACGCATAGGCCACGATCTGCTTGGACCCGAGACCGCGTGGTGTCATCACACCGACGTAGACGGTGCGGCCGACCACGTTGATGCCGGTGTGCAGGGAGATCCTCGTCGAGGGCTTCGTGTTGTCCGTCAGGGTGATCTTGCGTCCTCTGCCCTCGAAGTTGAAGGGCAACGTCACCTGGCGGGACCATTCCGAGAGAGCGCCGAGGCCACCGCTGGAGTCAGCGCGAACGCGGAACTTGTAGGGGATTCCCGGCACCAGGGGCGACACGGTGCACGTGAGCTTCGTCGTGTAGCAGTAGAGCTCCTCGTTCGATGAGTCGACGGTGTACCCGGCGATGGGATGGATGCCGGAGCTGACCGGTGCAGTCCAACTGAGAATCGCCGTCGTGCCCTTCACGCGCACCTTCATGTTCAACGGGGGCGACGGCAACGGTGAGACGGTTGTCGAGGTCGCAACAACGGTGGTGGTGGGTGCCGCAGTGGTCGTGGTCGTGTCAACCGCGTGCGCAGTTGCCGAGGTGCCCGTGACGGCGGCGGCAGCCACCAGTGCACCGACGGAACGGCGGAGGGTGATGAGGGGTTTCTTCATGCGGTGCACCGTATGGACGCACCCCATGGGGTTCACAGGCACGGATGTCACGCACCGGCGAACATCCGTGCCTCACCCTTCCCGGTGGGCTTGACCGGTTGTCAACCCGACAGACACAGAGATGTTCGCCGGGGCTCAGTGGCACGCTCGGAGGGACGCGAACCCCCCACCATCTGACGGAAGGAGCCCCACGGGGTTCGTCACACGACGCGAACGTTCACCGACGTGCGCACCGTTCCCTTCGATGTCCTCACGCTCGCCATCAGCGTGCACATCCCCTTCTTGCGGGCCGAGATGGTGGTCCCCTTGAGCGAGCATGACGCGCCCTTCACCTTCCAGGCCACCTTCCCCTTGGTGCCCACCTTGTGCAGTGAAGTCACCTTCTTCGACGAACCCTTCTTCATGGACACCCATGGCCTGACGCCACCGGACTCGGGCGACGCCAGTGCCGCGTCGGAATCCGGCACCACCACAAAGCGATATTCCACCCCGGCCGTGAGCCCGTTCACCTGGCAGGCATCGCTTCTGGTGGTGCACGACTGCTTGCCGCCCACCACCCTCACGGTGTGTCCGGCCGACGCCGCGGGCGAACGGAAACGGACTGTCACCGAACGGTCCCCCGACTGCACATCGAGAATCGACACCCGTTCGGGAGACACCCGCGCGACCGCAGCCGGTTGCTGCACCTGCGGCACCACCGCAGCCGTCACGGGCAGGGCATCTGGGTACGGTTGGGCCTGCACGGCCGGACCGGTGACCTGCTGCTCGTCTGCCGCCGGCACCTCCCGCCGAAGCCGGGCATGGTTCTTCTTGGTGACCACGGTGCCGTCGAAGCCGAGCTTCAGCACTCCCGAACCCACGACGGATTCCGAGATCGCCCACGGGACGTACATGCCCGACAGCACTCCGTCTTGCGTGCCGACCAGCCTCGAAAGACTGACGGACGAGGGTCCCCATTTTGCCGTCACCTCGAGTGTTGCGGGGTCGACCTCGGACACACCCGACCCCGCCACCAGCATCCGACCGTCAACGAACACCACGTCGTAGGCGTAGTCGACGTCCACCGAGCCGGTGCGGACCAGCGTGCCCTCATCGAGCACCTCGATCCGGTTGTTCCACGGGAGGTACACCTTGCCCTCGTGCACGGTGGCCCTCATGAACGAGAACTGTGCCTCGCCCAGGCTCGGTGCCTCAGTGACGGTGCCGTCGGCAAGTTTCACCTTGATCAGCACGGGCGACGCCGAGTCGTTCCAGTCAGCAGTGCGAATGAACAGGTGCCCGCCGGACACCGTCCCCTCGCCGAAATTCATCGACCCTCCGTTCGCAAAGGTCGTCACGGTGGCGATGCGCTCACCGCCGGCAACCCGGTGCAACGCGAGCATCTCCGTGCCGACATTCGGCGCCTCCACTTGCAGGACAGCCAGGTGGTCACCGTCACCGTGGATGCCGGAGACGTAGCGTCCCGACGTGTCGAGCATCCACCCGGCATCCCGTTCCCCGGATGACAGGTCGTAGCGGTCGAGCCTGCTGCCTCTGTAGCCGGCGACCACGAGATCGAGCGATGCCACGTACAGCCATGTGTCGATCACCCCGACCGCTGACACGCTGCGGCCCGTCATCGTGTCACCGAGCGGGAAGTCCACGGGCGCGCCGTCACGGTCCGTCACGAGCACAGGGCCGGTGTGGAACGCATCGAACAGCATCCCGGTGCCTTCCATGGACACGACCGTGCGGTCGACCCCGGGGAACTCCTCCACGTACGCACCTGTCACGTTGGTGTTCTTCAACGTCAACGGCAGTTGCCTGTCCGCCGTCGCGCCGGAGGGCCCGACGAGTGCCAACCCGCGCACGGGCCGGCCGTTGACGGATCTCATCTGGCCCACGAGCAGAAAGTCGTCCTGCCACGCCTGCACGTCACTCACCGCCCAGGTCCAGCCCCAGCCGTTCACCTCGCCGGTCCACTTCACCGCCGCACCTGTGGCGGCATCGAACACCTTGAAGTTGTCGACCGGCACGGCATTCTCGTCCAGCTCACGCGCGTGCATCATCACGTGTGTCGTGGACACCGCGTAGTTCACCGACGACTCGTCCTCCACATTGAATTGGACGGGGCCGGCATCAAAATCAGACAGCGCGCCCGTCGCGGCATCAATCCGAGCGACCCTCGTTCCCTTGCCGTCGAGGAGTCCGAACACCCACACGCTCCCGTCGCGCACCACCACGTCGGACACCGAGCGGAACACGGTGTTCGAGAGGGTGAACCACGGGAAGCGGACGTTCACACCCTCGACGAAGTCATCGAACTGATTCGACGTGAGGTCGATCGACCAGAGCAACGGCGAACCCTCGCCCCTGCCCGATCCCCCGAGTATGAGCCTCTTGCCCACGATGGCCGGGTGGTACGCGCACCCGTACGTCCCGGCGTCCGGCTCGAGCCCGGTGTTGCGCGCACCCGTCACCCGGTTGAGCACCACCAACTGAGGGCATGCATTCTCGAGGTCGGCGCCTCCCACCGACTCCATTCCGTGCACTAGTGCGAGCAGATGCTCACCGTCAGGATGCTCTCCCAGCCACGACACGGTGGACTGATCCCACCCGAGCCGCTCGTCGTACTTGTAGTCCAGCGAGAAGCCCGCATCCACGTCTCCGTTCGGCTTGACGTGCGCCAGCTTGCGCAGTCCCTGCTGCGCGAAGTTCATGGTTGATCCACCGACGAACCACCCGCCGGCGCCGTCGGGCAGCGCGGTCGTGATGTTCGTTCCGTCGACGGGGAACGAAGTCGGAACGGACTCATCCAAGGGATCCGAGGTCTTCAGCACCGTGGTGGCACCGGTCCAGAGTCCCTCGTAGTTCTCGTCACCCCAGTTCACAACGGCCCGGCCGGCAGCCTCCGACCAGAGGATTTCGTAGGGCGTCGCATTGGTCGCCGCGAACGGGAGGCTGACCGACGACACCTCGAGGGCGACGTTGCGGGTGCGCTCGCCGGTGTCCCCGCCGCCACCGCATGCAGCCAGCAGCGTCGCGCCCACCATCAATGCCGCAATCCGTCGTGTCATCACGGTGTCTCTCCTTGTTCGACCGTTCGATCGGTCATCTCCGTTCGGTACATGCATGCTCACGGCACCACGGTGACTGTCACAACCGCGCTGCGCGACCGGCCCGTCACGGGTTTCACCGTCACCCGCACCCGGCAGATCCCGGCCTTCACACCCTTCAGCGTGGTTTTCGACACGCTGCACACCTTCTTGGTGGTCGGCACGGTGATCGACACCTTGCCACCGCGGGGAACCGAAAGCCGCCCGTTCCTCGCCAGCGTCGCGGCCGACAGTGTCTTTTTCACCTTCAGCGTCAGCACGGTCCTGGTGGCCGCCGGTGACACCGCCGGCTCGGCAGGCGGCGCAGCACTGGTGGGCGGGGTCTCGGGTGTGGCGGGCAGCGGCCCGGCCACCAGTGACTCGTCCCTCACGACGGCATCGGGCCCGGTGGACGCCGTCGCGGGCGCAACGGTCGTCGCGGGCGGAACGGTGGTCGCGGACGGAACGGTGGTCGCGGACGGAACGGTCGTCGCGGGCAATGTGGTCGTGGCTCGCGGGGCCGTGGTGGTCACGGCCGGCAACGTCGTCGTCACAGCAACCGTGGTTGTCGGTGCAACCACCACGGGGTCGGCGAAACCACTCACGAATGCCGGCACGCTCTGCACCGCGGCCTGCTCGATGCCCGAGCCGGGTATGTAGTACCGGTTGGTGCCGATGCACAGCACACCACCCGCATAGGTGATCCCGCACAGCTCGTTATCCGAGCCCGTGGCAATGGTGGCAAGGTTCGTCATCCCCGCCGCGACGGTGGGGATGTACCAGATGTTGTTGGTTGCCGGGTACTGGCCCCAGCACTTCACGGTTGCATCATCGAGCAGTGCGCAATGCGTCCAGGTACCGACCGAGACAGCCACGGCGGGGCGGTCGAGCAGCACGGGGTCTGCCGGGAACATGTTGATCATTCCCTGGTTGAAGCTGTAACCGCTTCCGAACATCTGGTTCGAGCCCCAGCACTTCACCTGCCCGTTGGACAGCACGGCACAGGTGGTGCGGTTGCCTGCAGAGATGTCGATGACGCTGTCAAGGTTCCGCACGGCGGCAGGCTGGTGTCCGAAATTCGGTCCGCCCGTGCCCAGCTGTCCCATGTCATTGTTGCCCCAGCAGTACGCGGCACCGTTGGCCTGCAGTGCACACACGTGAGACGAGCTCGCCGAGAGCTTGGTGACATTCGCGAGACCGGGCACCGTGGTCGGCCCCGCGTACTGCGCGTTGTTGACGGTCGGCGAGCCGATGAACCCGGCGTAACTGCCCCAGCACTTCACGGTCGCATCCGCCATCAGGGCGCACGTCGACTGCAAGCCGGTCACCACCTGCCGGGCCAGGCCACCCAGGTTCGGCACCTTCGTGGGCTCACGGATGACGTTCGTCGGCTCCAGGGTGATCTGCCGGAAATTGTTCAGACCCCAGCAGTACACGTCGCCCTTGTCCACCACGGCACATGCGTGCGACCCGCGGCCACTCGACACCGACCGGGGCACCAGGTTGTTGCCGATCACGATCGGGTTCGGCACCGGGGCAGCCAGCAGCGTCCCGTCACCGTTGCCGTAGCTGGCGCCCGTTCCCCAGCACCACATCGCCGGTGCGCTCGTGAGCAGACATGCACCCTGCTCCCGCACACCCAGCTGAGAGACCACCGGCCGGGGAGGGAGCGCTGCGTTCCGGGACTCCTCGCTTTCACCGCCGCACGAGGCGACCACCAGCGACACCAACACCATCAGGGCGACCCTGCGCTTCATTCTGTTTCCTCCCGGGATGCGGTCCATCGGGGGTGTCTGACGAGGCGGACACGCCGTTGGGTTCCCTGACAGGAGAAACTAGTCATGGCGTCGGCCGGGTGAATTGCTCTGGCGCGCTCGGAGGGACTTGAACCCCCAACCTTCTGATCCGTAGTCAGATGCTCTATCCATTAAGCTACGAGCGCAGTTTTGTAGGACTTTCGAGTGTACCTACATGTCCCAAGGGCTCCACCCGCCCGAGCGCCTGTACATCTCCAGGGCCGCTCTGGCATTGGTTTTCGCGTCAAGGAGCTGACTCGCCTTCGTCACCCCGATGTTCTTCAACCAGGGCTTGTGGGCCCACCAGTTGATTTGGAACAGACCCACGCAACACCAGGTGTAGGACGTGGCCACCAACTTGCTCTCCCGGGTTGCAAGGGCAATGGCCTTCGCTTCGAGTCGCTTGGGGAAAACCTCCCGGATCACGGCCGCGGACTGGGCCCGTGTGTAGCGCTTCGCGGGGGTCGGCAGGTTGCGCAGACCGGTCGCCGCCGTGGACGGCTGGTTGTACGTGGTCCCCTTCGGGAGACAGACGGTGTCGCCCACCAGAATCATCGTCGAGGTGGTCGCCTTGTTCTGGGCCAGCAACGCCTTCAGGGTCACGCCCGTCTTGTCGGCGATCCTGCTCCAGGAGTCGTTATCCACAGCCACGTACGGACGGGCGCACGAGGTCGCCAGAGCAGCCCCTTGCAGGGACGGAACTCCCGAGGAGAGGAGTCCAACGGCAAGAAGCGCCGTCAGCAGTCTGCGAGTGAATCGCATGGCGGAGAGGGTGGGATTTGAACCCACGGCCCGGTTTACCCGAGCAACGCCTTAGCAGGGCGCCCCATTCGGCCACTCTGGCACCTCTCCTTGGGAAAGCCGAGTGTACTGGTGGACTAATGTTTTGCAGTCCGGCACCGCCAGTGGTGCTGTGTGAGAGGGAGACCTAGGGATATGAAGAAATTCTGGAAGCTTGCCGCGACGGCAACTGCGGCCACGATGCTCGTTGCAGCATGTGGTGGCAGTGATTCGTCATCCGACACCACCGCACCGGCAGACACCACGCCGGCCGCGGCGGTTGATGTGAAGGCCGCAGTCGTGTACCTGGGCGTGCCCGACGACAAGGGCTGGACCTACCAGCACGAGCAGGGCATCCTTGCCGCTGAGAAGGAACTCGGCATCGAGATCAAGCGCGTCGAGAACGTGCTCGACAACGCCGACTCCGAGAAGGTGTTCGAGCAGCTCGCAGGCGAGGGCTACCAGGTCATCTTCGCCACGTCGTTCGGCTACGGCGCACCGATGGCGAAGGTCGCCGTGAAGAACCCGACCACCTGCATGCAGTGGGCAACCGGCGCGAAGTTCCTCCTCACCACCGATGGTGGCGGCGAGTTCGCATCGTTCGACGAGGTTCCGAAGAACCTCGGCACCTACTTCGGTGCAGCCGAAGAGGCCCGCTACCTCTCCGGCATCGCAGCCGGCAAGGCAACGAAGAACGGCAAGCTCGGCTACGTCGCAGCATTCCCGATCCCCGAGGTCATCCGCGGCATCAACGCGTTCACGCTCGGCGTGCGTTCGGTCAATGCAACCGCAACGGTGAAGGTCTCCTGGACCAGCACCTGGTTCGACCCGACCAAGGAGAAGCAGGCTGCTGAGTCGCTGCTCGACTCCGGCGTCGACGTCATCGCACAGCACCAGGACACCACCGCACCCGGCGTTGCCGCCGAGGCAGTCGGTGCGAAGTGGGTCGGCTACAACTCCGACGTGCGCGAAGCCGCACCGAAGGCGTTCCTCACCGCTCCCACCTGGAACTGGGGTCCGTACTACGCAAAGACCATCAAGGCAGTCGCCGAGGGCACGTGCCCGACTGACGAGTACTACGGCAGCATGGCCGACGGAATGGTCACCCTGGCTGAGCCGTCAGACCTTGTCGACGCGGAAGCCAAGAACCTGATCACCGAGAAGGCAGCCGCCATCATCGATGGTTCGTTCGCTCCGTTCACCGGACCGATCAACGACCAGGACGGCAAGCAGAAGCTCGGCGAGGGCGAGAAGGCTGATCTCGGCCAGCTGCTGAGCATGGACTTCTTCGTCGAGGGTGTCGAGGGTTCGCCGAAGGGCTGATCCCACCCATGTCGAATACCTCTTCTGAGGTCGCGAAGGGGCCGCATCACTCAGGTGATGCGGCCCCTAGCGCACTCTCGGCCAGCAACATCACGAAGCGTTTCCCCGGGGTCCTCGCGAACGACAACGTCGACTTCGACGTGCGCCCCGGCGAGGTCCACACCCTGCTCGGCGAGAACGGTGCGGGCAAGAGCACGCTCGCGGCCATGCTGTGCGGGCTCTACCAACCGGACTCCGGCGTCATCGCGCGCAACGGCGTGCCCGTCTCTCTTTCGTCCCCGCGTGCGGGACTTTCACACGGCATCGCGATGGTGCACCAGCACTTCCGCTTGGTGGAGCGATTCACCGTTGCGGAGAACGTCGTTCTCGGAAGCCGTGACCTCTCGTACCGGTTGAGGCGCAACGAACTGAACGACCGCGTCGCCGAGGTGGCGGAACGTTACGGGTTGCCGGTTGATCCCGCGGCCACGGTCGGGGACCTCTCTGTCGGCCAACGCCAGAGGGTCGAGATCGTGAAGGCGCTCTACCAGGGAGCCGAAATTCTCCTGCTCGACGAACCAACTGCTGTTCTCGTGCCGGCCGAGGTGGAGAAGTTGTTCGAGAACGTCCACGCAATGACCGCGACCGGCAAGTCCATCGTGTTCATCAGCCACAAGCTGGGCGAGGTCGTCGAGATCTCGGACCGAGTCACCGTTCTGCGCAACGGCCGCGTCACGGGCCACGTGTCCGGGCGGGGCAGCGCCGACTCGCGCGAACTCGCGCGCCTGATGGTGGGTCGTGACATCGACCTCGCCGTGCAGCGTGCATCACACCCCACCGGCCACGAGGTGCTGCAGATCCGCGACCTGTCACTCATGACGAACGGTGTCTCCGTCCTGTCCGGCATCTCGTTCAACGTGCACGAAGGCGAGATGGTCGGCATTGCCGGTGTCGCCGGCAACGGCCAGAAGGAACTTGCCGACACGATCGCGGGACTCATCTCGCCGACATCGGGCACCGTCGCCATCGGTGGCTCGATGTCAACAGACCGCGGCCCGATCGCAGCGCGCGAACTGGGACTCGCCTACGTGCCCGAGGACCGACTGGGCATGGGTCTCGTCCCGTCCATGTCGATCCTCGACAACCTGCTGCTCACGCGCGACCGCGACACGGTGGTGGACCGCGCATCCGTGAAGCCGGAGGCCAACCGCCTCATCGAACAGTTCGAGATCAAGGCGAACGGGCCCGAGCACCTCGCGCGCAAACTGTCGGGCGGAAACGCACAGAAGGTGTTGCTCGCCCGCGAACTCTCGGGTGGCCGCACCGCGACGAAACTCCTCGTCGTGTGCTCGCCGACGCGAGGGCTCGATGTCGGCGCGATCGAGACGGTGCGCCGACTCCTCGACGACGCACGCAGCGCCGGCCAGGCGATCCTCCTGATCTCGGAAGACCTCGACGAGATCATGTCCCTCGCCGACAGGATTCTCGTCCTGTACCGCGGGTCCATCGTCCACGAGACGAGCGGTGAGGCTGCACAACTGACGACGGTGGGTGCCGCAATGGCCGGCCTGACCGAGGAGGCACAGTGACGAACCTTCCATTCCGGCTCGCGTTCGAGCAACGCACCGAGGTCCCGCGCAGACTCGCCATTGTCGTGCCGGTCCTCTCCGTGCTCGCGGCGATCGTCGCCGGCGCCGTCTTCCTCCTTGCCACCGGGTACTCGCCCATCGAGACGTACTCGAACATGCTCTCGGACGGTTTCTTCTCCTCGAACGGGATCACCGACACCCTCGGGCTGAGCACCGTGCTCATCTGCACCGGTGTGTCCGCGGCGTTCGCCTTCCAGATGAACCTCTACAACATCGGCGGCGAGGGCCAGCTGTACCTCGGGATGATTGGTGGCGCGTGGGCAGGCCTGTTCTTCGGTGACCGGTTGCCCGGTTTCGTCATGGTGCCGGTGGTGCTGCTCGTCGGTGCCGCATGCGGTGCCCTCTGGATAGCACTGCCCGCGTTCGTGCGCGCACGGCTCGGCACGAGCGAGATCGTCACCACGCTTCTCCTCACCTACATCGGTGCCAGCCTGGTCAACCACTTCATCTACCGCGCCGGCAGCTACTTCCGCGCACCGAACTCGTTGTTCCCGCAGGGCAGACAGGTGCCGGACTCGGCGATGCTCGACCCACTGGGCGACACCACCCTCTTCCCGTCCTTCTTCCTCGTCGTCATCATCGCCGTCTTCATGTGGTGGGTCGTTCAGCGCACCGAGTTCGGGTACCGCATCCAGGTCATCAGCGACTCGCCGAGAGCAGCCCGCTACGCCGGCATCAGCGCCGAGCGCACGACCGTCCAGGTGATGATGATCTCCGGTGCGCTCGCCGGTCTCGGCGGCGCCACTCTCATCGTCGGGACGTTCGGTCGTCTCGACCCGGGCATCATCCTCCTCGGGTACGGGTACGCCGGGATCGTCATCGCCGCGTTGGCACGCAACAACATGGTCGCGATCATCGTCAGCGGCATCCTGTTCGCGGGACTGCGCACGGGCGGCGACAAACTGCAGATCTCGACCGACACACCCATCCACATCGGTGTGATGCTGCAGGGCGCGATTCTCCTGTTCGCACTGGGTGGTGAGGCGTTCCGCCGCTACCGCGTGAAAGTCGTCAGGAACCAGGTGGTGGCGTCATGAACTCGAACATCTGGGTGCTGATGACCGCCGACTCGGTCGCACTTGCCACGGTCCTCATCCTTGCGGCGCTCGGTGCGCTGTTCACCGAGCGGGCGGGGGTGCTCAACCTCGGCATCGAGGGAATCCTCCTCACCTCGGCCATCACGTCGTTCATTGCCGCTGACTCGTCGGGCAGCATCTGGATCGGTCTCGTTGCGGGTTCGCTCGTCGGTGCGTTGCTCGCGGGCATCCACGCCGTCCTCGCGGTCACCCTCCGCGCGAACCAGATCGTGTCGGGCCTTGCGCTCGTCATCTTCGGCACGGGTCTCGCCAACTTCCTGGGCAAGCCGTACGAGGGGAAGAACATCGAGACGAAGCTCCTGCCGATCTCGTTCGGTCCCCTCTCGGACATTCCCCTGGTCGGACCCGTCCTGTTCCGGCAGGACTCCGTCACGTACCTCACCCTCATCATCGCCGTCGGTGCCTCGTGGTACCTGTTCCACACGCGACCGGGCCTCGAGTTGCGTGCCACGGGCGACGACCCCGCAACCGTCGATGCACAGGGTCTCAAGGTCTCGTCCATCCGCATCCGCTACACGCTGGCGGGTGGTGCGATGGTGGGGCTCGGTGGTTCGTGGTTGATGCTGGCCGAGAGCGCCGCGTGGCACCAGGCAGCCACCACCAACGGAATCGGCTGGATCGCACTCGCACTGGTGGTATTCGCCAGCTGGAGACCCATCCGTCTCATCGCGGGTGCCATCCTCTTCGGGTTCACCCTGCAGCTGCCGTTCACCCTCCAGGCCGAGAACATCACGTTCATCCCGCAAGCATTCCTGCAGATGGTTCCGTATGTGGTGACCCTCGTGTCACTGATCGCACTCAGCCGGCCGGGCTCCAGCAATGCTCTCGGCGCACCGCGTGCGCTCGGAACGCCATTCGTGCGCGACGAACGCTGACCGTCCCTCCGGATCACCCAGCTACGTTTCGTAAACCGAACGCAGACAGCCCCTCGAGACCCTTCGTTCGCGTTTCGTATCCCGAACGTCAACGACAATTCCGCACTGTCGCCAGATCACGCCACCATCGCTCCACATGGGGACATGACCCCGCGTTCCAAGGCCCCCGTGTTCGACGTCCACCGACCGTTCGGTTCGTTGTGCCGCGGTGTCGAAGGTGACGTGCTCGATGTCCTGA
>JBEDDY010000029.1:0-7493 GCA_041176025.1 Actinomycetota bacterium
GGCCTCGTCAGCGGCGCTCGGCGCGTCGCCGGGCAGTCGCATCTACTTGACGATCAGCCAGACGATGAGTGCTGCCGCGACCACGATCACGGGGATCGCACGCTTCAGGATCGGTGCACCCGCAGCATCGAGAAGGTCAATCGGCTTGGCGGCCGGGCCTTCGATCTTGCGGACACCGTCCGTCTCTGCGGCGGGTGCGGCGGCAGGAGCGGCCTCCGGTGCGGAAGCGGGCTGGGATGCGATCAGTTGGTTCAGGTTCTCCACGAACTGGCCGAGCAACTTGTCGCTGACGTCCGCCATCGCGCCGCGGCCGAACTGTGCGACCTTGCCGGTGATCGAGAGGTCGGTGGTCACGACCACCTTGGTGGACGCCGCCGACTCGGACGTGAGTTGTGCGGTGATCAGCGCCGATGCGTTGCCCTTGCCGCCGGTGTCGCGGCCCTCGCCCTTCAGCACTGCCTTGTGCGCGTTGTCGTCGCGCTCCACGAAGCTTGCCTGTCCCTTGAACTGTGCCTGGATGGGTCCGACCTTCACCTTGACGACGCCGCGGTACGTGTCGCCCTCGACCTCCTGCAGTTCCGCACCCGGCAGGCACGGAGCGATGCGCTCGACGTCGGTGAGAATCCTCCAGGCGTCCGCAACCGGCACCGGCACGGTGAATTCGTGGTTCAGGTCCATTTCGTCAAGTCCTCGCGTGTGTCGATGTCATCAGATGACCCTTGGCAGGATACTTCCCGAACCAATTCGGGACGCAGGTTCATGAGCGTTCTCGCCCCCGCATCGGGGTCGCCGGGCGTGTTCTCGAACAATTCCCACACTTCGGACCGCAACTTCACGGGGTTGCCGCGACGGCCCGCGAAGGTGGCAACCGCGATCGGTGCGTCTGCGTCCGCCACCGCTTGCCAGGAATCGGCACCGACGAACGGTTGGTCGGCGAGTCCGATCACCACCTGGCTGCTGCCGCGTCGTCGTGCCTCGGCGATGGCCGTCACCACGGAACTGCGCTGACCGGTCCTCCAGTCGTTGTTCACCACCCGGTCGACGCCGTCGATGATCCCGAGGAGTGCGGGTGATTGCTCAGCGCCGGTCACCACGACGCAGTCCCCGGCGCCGGCCTCCACCATGGCGGCCAGTGACAGCGCGATGACGGGGGTTCCGTTGATACCGGCCAGGAGCTTGTGGGTCGGGCCGGAAAAACGTTCCCCGGCGCCCGCTGCCAGCAGGACACATGTGGTGGTGTGCGGGACATTCGTCATTTCCAATAGCCTGCCTGAGATGCACGGGAGGCACCATGTCCGCCGCGGGATTTCCGCCGCCGCCATGGTCGCCGCGACCCTCCTGACCGTATCCGTTCCCGCCGCGCACGCCACCGACGACGCAGCCGCGGACGCAGGTGTGTCGAAGTCGGCCGTCGCGACCAAGAAGAAGGCATCGACGCGCGACCTCATGCCCGGGTACCGCATCCGCGCCCGTGACCCACTGTCCGTCGACGCCGTCGCGGCACTCACCCTGATCATGCGTCAGGACAACACCGACGACCCCGTGTACCGCGCGGCCCGCAGGCTGGTCAGCGACGAGGTGGCGAAGCGGATGGGCCTCGACGCCAAGCTGCTCGACCGCAAGTGGAACAAGGCGCCGCGCGACCACCAGATTGCCGGCCTCGCGGCCATCTCGCAGATCGGTGTGAAGTACGTGGAGGGCAAGGAAGACCCGTACGTGCAGATGGACTGCAGCGGTCTGCAGTGGTTCGCATGGCGCACGGCCGGGCTCGACATGCCACGACAGGCCGTGTCGCAGATGGACACGCACATGCGCATCGAGCGCAAGGATGCGTTGCTGGGTGACATGGTCGGCGAGGGCACGCACGTCCACATGTACCTGGGGCTCGGCAACGCGATGATCCACGCGCCGTTCAACGGAAAGCGCGTGAAGTTCAAGATGATGAGCGAGGCACAGGCCCAGCGGACGGTGTGGGCGGACCCCAGCCGCATCGTGCAGTTCCGCCTCTGACCGACCCGGTCAGGGGAACTCAGTGGATGGCACCGGTGGTGGTGCCGAGCGGTGCCGCAACGCGTCCCGTGCGCTTCGCGATGATCTCGCCCACGATGCTGATGGCGGTTTCCTCGGGTGTGCGACCGCCGAGATCGAGCCCGATCGGCGAGGAAATGCGGGCCAGATCGGCCTCGGACGAGATGCCCACCTCGGCGAGGCGTTCGAGCCGCTTCGCATGGGTCTTCCTGCTCCCCATCACGCCGATGTAGGCGGCGTTCGTGGCGAGGGCGCCCTGGATGGCGGGCACGTCGAACTTCGGGTCGTGCGTGAGGATGCAGACGGCGTCACGCGGACCCAGCAGGTGGCCGTTGCGCTCGAACAGCGGCCCCGGCCACGACACGACGACCTCGTCGGCCATGGGGAACCGGCGCTTCGTCGCGAAGATCTCCCGTGCGTCGCACACGGTGACGTGGTAGCCCAGCACCTTCGCGACGCGAGCGAGGGCCGCCGTGAAGTCGACCGCACCGAAGATCCACATGCGCGGGGGCGGGGAGAACGACTCGATGAACACCCGCACCGTCGGCGTGTCCTGCAGGTCCTCGGGTGTCGACTCGCCGCGGGGACCGTAGTGGCGCACCACGGTCCGTGCCGCCTCGAGCTCGCCGACCGCGTCACGCACGACGACACGGTCGAGTTCCTCGTTGCCGAGCGATCCCGACAGCGCACCCTGCGGTGTGATGGCGAGCGTCGCGCCGGTGTTCGGTCCCTCGATGACGGTGCAGAGGGCAACCGGGAGGGTCGCACGCACGCGTTGCGAGAACAGTTCGTAGGTGCCGGCCATCCTCGTCACCAGGTCAACGGCTGGATGAACAGGTGGATGATGCCGCCGCATGTGAGACCGACGGCGAACGCCTCGTCGTCGGAGTAGCCGAACGTGACGACGCGGCTCACGTTCTCGCCGTTCAGGATGGCGAGTGCCTCGCTGACGACGGCGCCCTCGACACAACCGCCGCTGACCGAACCGATGACCTCTCCGTCCTCGTTGACCGCCATTGCGGCACCGGTCTCGCGCGGCCCGGAGCCCTGGATGTCGACGACGCGTGCGACGGCAACCTTCTTGCCCTCCGTTCGCCAGCGGTCGATGTCATCAAGAAGATCACGCATGGTTGATCACTTTCGTCAGGTGTTCGAGGGCGTCGAGGCTGTGTCCCTCGACGAACTCGTCGACAAATGGTAGGGCGGCGGCCATGCCCCTGGCGAGGGGCGCGTACCCCGGGGTGACCTTCAACGGGTTGACCCACACCACCTTGAACGAGACACGCTGCAGTCGACGCATCTCGTCGGCAAGGAGTGTCGGCTCGCCACGGTCCCACCCGTCGCTGAGGATCACCACGATGGAGCCGCGGGCCATGCCGCGCACGCCCCATTCGTCGTTGAACAACCGGAGCGTCTCGCCGAGACGGGTGCCGCCGCTCCAGTCGGCCACGCGGGTTCCGGCAAGGCGCAGTGCCTTGTCGGGGTCCTTCGAGGAGAGTTCGCGGCTGATGCGGGTGAGACGGGTGCCGAGCGTGAACGCCTCCACCCGCTGGCGGCCCGCCACGCCGGCATGGACGAAACGGACGAGTGCGCGTGCGTACGGCTCCATCGACCCACTGACGTCGAGCAGGAAGACGATCCTTCGTGAACGCTCGCCGTGACGCGTCCACCGGCGACGCACGGGTTCACCCTGCGCCGCGAGCGACGCGCGGACGGTGCGGCGCATGTCGGGTCGTGTTCCCTTGCGGGACGGCACCCAGCGCATCGATTCGCGCGGGGAGCCGGCGACGCGCAGTTGCTCCATCCACTTCTGGGCGGTGCGCATCTCGTCGTCGGTGTAGTCGGAGAAGTCCTTCTCGCGCAGCGTCTCGACGCCGCTGAAACGGAGGGTGATCGTGGGGTCGTCGCTTGCGTCGGCCGACCCGCCGGACGAGCCCTCCTCCTCGGTGTCCATCGCGATCGTGATGCGCAGTTCCTCGGTGTCGATCCCTGCCGGGGATGCCCGGTGGTCCCAGAACACCGCGAAGGCACGGTCGAAGACGGGGATGTCCTCCGGGTTGCGGGCAAGGGTGCACCGTGCCGCCCAGTAGACCGACTCCCGGTTGTCCATGCCGACCAGCGAGAGTGCGTCGACGAACGTGAGCACGGAGTCGAGCGGTGCCGCGATGTCGACGCCGCGCAGCACGCGCGCGAAGGCGACGGCCATCGACTCGGCGCCCGGATCAGCGGTGATGACGTCGGACATCCGGTGTTCCCGCGTCAGCCACGCAGGGAACCGCGCTCGAGGGCGGCGTTCACGATGGCGTCGAGTCCGTGCTCCTGCACGCGGCCCTGGTCCTCGCGGTACTTCAGCACCGTGCCGAGTGTCTGCGCGACGACGGCCTCGTCGAAGGTGGTGGTGCCGAGACGCGCGAGTGCGGTCGCCCAGTCGATGGTCTCGGCGACGCCCGGCGGCTTGTAGAGGTTGAGACCGCGCAGGGCCTCGACGGCCGCTGCCACCTGGAGGGTCAGTTCCTGCGTCGCGTCAGGGACGCGCATGGAGACGATCTCGACCTCCCGCTCGAACGTGGGGTGCTCCACCCAGTGGTAGAGACAACGTCGCTTCAGCGCGTCGTGCACGTCGCGGGTGCGGTTGGAGGTGAGGATGACGATCGGCGGGGTGGCGGCGCGGAACGTGCCGAGTTCAGGGATGGTCACCTGGTAGTCGCTCAACACCTCCAGCAGGTACGCCTCGAACTCGTCGTCGGCGCGGTCGATCTCGTCGATGAGAAGTACTGGTCGGGTGGGTCCGTGCTGGTCGATCGCACGCAGCAGCGCACGCTTCAGCAGGAATTTCTCGCTGTAGAGCTGGTTCTCCAGCTCCGACGTGCCGGTGCGTCCGGCCTCACCCGTTGCCTCGGCGGCGCGCAGGTGCAGCAACTGGCGTGAGTAGTCCCAGTCGTAGACGGCCTGCGATGCGTCGATGCCCTCGTAGCACTGCAGGCGGATGAGCTCGGCGCCCTGCCAGCGGGCGATCGTCTTTGCCAGTTCCGTCTTGCCGACGCCGGCCTCGCCCTCGAGGAACAGCGGCCTGCGCAGCGTGATCGCGAGGAACACGGCAGTGACGAGACCGTCGTCGGCGAGGTACCCGTGCTCGGCGAGTCCGGCGCGGACATCAGCGGTGGTGGACGGGTCGATCGGCACGTCCCAAGCGTACGGGCGGCCGACGGCGACCCC
Source organism: Actinomycetota bacterium (assembly GCA_041176025.1). Lineage (GTDB taxonomy): Bacteria > Actinomycetota > Acidimicrobiia > Acidimicrobiales > Ilumatobacteraceae > UBA2093. Next base: position 5,245 of record JBEDDY010000029.1, read on the forward strand.
CACAGCCGGGTTGGCCCCGAACCTGTCGCTGTACGGTGGGCGAATGGATCTCGGTCTGAACGGTCGCACGGCGGCAGTCGCAGCAGGCACCGCCGGGCTGGGGCTCGGCACGGCGAAGGCGCTCGCGGCCGAGGGTGTGCGGGTGGTCGTGTGCGGACGCGACGAACAGCGACTGGCATCGGCGCTTGCGGAGATCGGTCACGGTGCGCAGGGTTTCGTCTGTGACGTGTCTAATGCCGAGGGCGGACGCGCGTTCGTGGAGAGGGCAATCGCGATGCTCGGCTCCGTCGACATCCTCGTGGCCAACGGGGGAGGCCCGCCCGCCGGGACGTTCTCGTCCACGCCCGAGAGCGAGTACCTGCCTGCTCTCGAGAAGAACCTTCTCTCCATCGTCGCCATGTGCGGCGCGGCGGTGCCGCCGATGCGCGAGCGCGGGTGGGGCCGCGTCGTCGCCATCACGTCGGTGTCCGTGCGCCAGCCGATGCCGAACATCATCCTGTCGAACACCGCGCGTGCAGGTGTGACGGCCTACCTGAAGACGGTTGCCCGCGAGGTGGCCGCAGACGGGGTCACCGTGAACACCATCCAGCCTGGCACGCACGACACCGACCGCATCCGCCAGATCTACGGCGCGAACATCGACGCGGCAAGGAACAGCCAGCCGAGCGGCACCATCGGCGACGCCGATGACTTCGGCGCGATCGCCGCGTTCATGTGCAGCGACCAGGCCAAGTTCATGACCGGCACGCACATCAACGTCGACGGCGGTTCCTTCGCCGGCCTCATGTGAGACACATCCCAACAGGAGAGACACCATGTTCACCCACGTCGTCACGTTCACCTGGAACGACAAGGTGCCGGCGGGCCACGCCGAGACCGCCCGGAAGCACCTCTACGAGTACGCAAGCACCCTGAAGGGCTGCATCTCATACACGTGCGGGTCAGACGCCGGCATCAACGAGGGCAACGCGGATTTCGCGGTGGTCTCGGTGTTCGAGGACGAAGCCGCGTGGCACGCCTACGACACGGCCGACGAGCACAACCGCATCCGTGCCGAGATCTTCAGGCCGTACGTGTCTCTTCGTTCTGCCGTGCAGATCCGCGGCTGAACAACGGGGGCGGACTCGGCAGGCCCCTGCGCCTCTCCCACCATTCGGCGATCTGCCATGCGGAGAACACGAGGAGCCACCCCGCGATTGCGTCCACGAAGTAGTGCTCGCCGAAGTACACGAGGGTCACGGCCATCACGAGGGGGAAGAGCAGGAACGGGGCACGCCTCCTCCACGACAGGTTCCTCGTGACCCACAGCGTGATCAACAGCGCGCAGCCCGAGTGCAGTGAGGGCATCGCGGCGACGGCGTTCATGACCGCGGCACCGCGGTCGAGTGTCTTCGAGATGGTCTTCAGGTTGAGTTCCCACCAACCCCGGCCCGTGATGCGGGCGACCGGGTCGGTGTGGCCCTCCTTTGCCGACATCCACGGCGGTGCGGCGGGGAACACCACGAAGCACGCAACGGCGATGTAGAGCGTCAGGGCGAAACGGCGCAGGTACTGCAGCCACGCCGTGCGGTTTCGCACCCTGAGGAACGCGAGCGGCACGACGGGGAAGACGAAGTGGGTCATGTAGACGATGGAGCCGACCACGTCGTACCACCTGACGTCACCGGGGTTGTAGAAGTGCCACTGCATCGCGACGTTCGGGTTGCGGCCGAGGAACAGGAGCGAGTCGATCTTCGCCAGCCACGTGTAGTTGACCGGCCGGCCCAGCTGGTCGGCCAGGCCCCGGCTGTAGTCGTATGCGATGTAGACGGCGACAAGGGCAAACCAGTCGCGGGCTGTCTGTTTCACGTCGGCGAGCGGCCTGCCGATCGTGCTCAACCCGAACGCCACCGCCATCCACGTGAGCACGAGCAGGCGGTCGATGGGGATGCCCCACACGAAGATGCTCCACACGAGTGCGACCGAGTAGGCGACCAGCAGCGCGCGACGGATGTCGGCCCACTTGCCTTCGTCGGGGTTCAGCACGTCATCGGACACGGATGACGAGGTTATGTGATGGGCACCGCGGATGGGCGGTGCCACCCTCCGTGCGGCCTACTTGGTGGACTGCTCGAGCGCGCGGCGCACGAGCACCTTCGCGAGGTGCTCGCGGTACTCGCTGCTGGCGTTGTTGTCCGACTGCGCCTCGGCCTCTGCGGCGGCGAGCACCGCCGCGTCGGCGATGGATGCGCCACTGCCGATCGCCGATG
>JBEDDY010000030.1:0-4816 GCA_041176025.1 Actinomycetota bacterium
TCCTCGACAGCCTCGCCAACTGGTTCTACGTGTTGGCGGTTCGCCACGGGCTTCTCTCCGTGGTGTCGGTGATCGTCACTCTCTACCCCGCGAGCACCATGGTGCTGGCGACCACGATCGACAAGGAACGGATACACCGTTCGCAGGCGATCGGGATCGCCCTCGCGGCGGTGGCGCTGGTGCTGATCGCAGTGGCCTGATCAGGCCTTGTTGGCGACGCTCTCCGACTCGCGTGCGGCACCCTTGAAGATGCCCTTGGCCATGAGGGACGTCTCGTGCTTGCGGCGGATCTCGTACACGGCGGCCCGGATGGCATGCACCTCCGGGTTGTTCGGCTCTGCCCAGCCGGCGAAATCGGCCAGGTGGCAGGCGAGGCGCAGGTCGCCCGACTCAGCCAGTTCCTTCGCGCGCCGCGCGACCACGTCAGCGCCGCCGGAGAGTCGAGCGATCTCTGCGCCGACGTGTGCGTCCTGTGCGGGCTTGAGCCGGGACGGCGCGCCGTCCCACCAGCCGCCGAACTGGCGCCACACGCCGCGCACCACGAACTCCGGTTCGTCGTACAGGGGGCGAAGGTAGGGAAGCGCAAGGGTGTCGGCCGGCACCCGCACGGTGTGGATGATCTCGTCGAGCGTGGCACCGTTGTTCATCATCCCGACGACCTCGCGGACGAGGTTCTCGAGGGCCGTGGCGATCTCGTTCAGTACCCGCGCGATCCGCTCCTTGCCGGCGATCGGCAGTCCGTGCGCCGGAAGAAGGAGCTCGGGTTCCTTCGCGGCGATCGTGCGAAGTGTCTGTGCCCACTCGATCGGCCAGCGCTGCACCTTCTGCGGATTGCCGGCGTTGGGGAAGTTCCAGATGACGAAGTCGCCGGTGGCGACCCACTTCTTGTTGGGGAACCAGGACCACAGGTGGTCGTCGGTCTCGCCCTTGCCGTGGTGGAACTCGATGACCTCGTCGCCGATTGTGTACGACGAAAAGTCCCCGACGACGTCGCTGACATCGGCGGTGTCGGGCGGGAGGAAGAAGGGGAGGCGCTGGCCGCCGCCGGCGGGGCGCAGGTCGTTCGTCATCCCCAGGTCGTCGCGCACGCCGCCGAACTGGCGGGCGTTGATGAGGATGTTCCAGGACTCTGTGCTGCGGTAGCGGTCGAACCTGCGCTGGACGTTCTCGTGGCCGATGACGCGCAACGGTGCGTGGCCGTTCTGCGCGTTGTGCGCGACGAACGCGCCGCTGCCGCCCACGTGGTCGATGTGACCGTGCGTGTAGACGAGAGAGTTGATGCGGCCGGGTCGCCACTTCTGCAGTTCGGCGACGATCGGCGTGCCGGTGTTGTAGTGGCTTGCGTCGAAGCAGACGAGACCTTCGCCGGAATCCCATGCGGCCGTGTGGCTGAAGGACTCCACCATGGAGAGACCGTCGGCCACCTCGCTCAACTCTCCCGTGGTGCGGTTCACCGGGCCGTCGGCGACCCCGGAATCGATGACTTTCGCCGACAGCGAGAGAAGATCAGCCATGTTGTTGCCTCCGTTGTGCGTGTGGTGCGGGCCTCAGCCCTTGGGCAGCCCGAGGACGCGCTCGCCGAGGATGTTGCGCATGACGTTCGACGTGCCGCCCATGATGGTGTACCCGGGACCGTAGAGGAAGTCCTTGGTGTAGTCGCCCTCGACCATCATCTCGGCACCGAGAACGCGTGTCGCGAACTGCGCGACCCTCTGTTCGTGTTCGGTGCAGAAGCACTTGGTGGCGGCGGAGAACCCGGCGGGTGCCTGGCGCATGACCTCGCGGAAGACGAGCACGCGCCCGACGAAGTACCCGATCTCGAGGGCTGCGATCTCCTGGCGCACGAGCGGGTCGCACGTGTCTGCCTTCGACTTCGCGTACGAGTACAGCGCGAAGTTGGACATGAGCCTGTCGATGCCGCCGCGCTCGTGCTCGAGCTGGCGCATGGTCTGGCCGAACGCGCCACCCTGCTTGCCGACGAGATTGCCCTTCGGCACCCGCACGTCCGTGAAGAACACCTCGCAGAAGTGCCTGTTCGTCGTCATGTCGGTGATGCGACGGATCTCGATGCCCGGGGTGTCCATCGGCACGATGATCTCGCTGATGCCGGCGTGCGGCGGTCCGTCGTTCGAGGTGCGGCAGATCAGGTAGCAGTAGTCGGCGTCGGCACCAAAGCTCGTCCAGATCTTCTGGCCGTTGATGACCCACTGGTCCCCGTCGTCCTGGGCGGACGTCTTCAGCGACGCGAGGTCGCTTCCCGAGTTCGGTTCGCTCATGCCGATGCACCAGGTGGTCTCGCCGGAGAGGATCCTCGGCAGGAACTCGTCCTGCTGTTCCTTCGTGCCGTACTGGATGAGCGCAGGACCCATCTGGCGGTCGCCGAACCAGCTGGCCGCGATCGGTGCGCCGGCCTTGATCATCTCCTCGGCCACGATCACTCGCTCGATGGCAGGGCGGTCGCCGCCGCCGAACTCCTTCGGCCATGCCATCCCGAGGTAGCCGTGCGACGCCAGTTCCTTCGAGAACTCCTTCGAGTAGCCGTTCATCCAACTGTCGTTGAACCGCCCGTAGCGGGCCACGCCGTCGGCGGCGATACGGGCTGCCTCCTCGCGCAGGGCGACTTGTTCGGGGGTCCAGTCGAAGTCCATGGGGTCGATGGTAGGGGGCGTGTTTGTGCGTCACGCTATTGTGTACAAGTCTGATACAAGTGCAATCAGTCACCACCTGAAAGGGACTCCCATGGCAAAGATCAAGGTTGACAATCCGGTCGTCGAACTCGACGGTGACGAGATGACTCGCATCATCTGGCAGTTCATCAAGGACCGCCTGATCCTGCCGTACCTTGACGTGAACCTCGAGTACTACGACCTCGGCATGGAGAACCGCGACGCCACCGACGACCAGGTCACCATCGACTCGGCGAACGCCATCCTGAAGCACGGCGTGGGTGTGAAGTGCGCCACCATCACCCCCGACGAGCAGCGCGTCGAGGAGTTCAAGCTGAAGAAGATGTGGAAGTCGCCGAACGGCACGATCCGCAACATCCTCGGCGGCGTCGTCTTCCGTGAGCCCATCATCTGCTCGAACATCCCCCGCCTCGTGCCGGGCTGGACCAAGCCCATCGTCATCGGCCGTCACGCCCACGGTGACCAGTACAAGGCCACCGACTTCAAGGTGCCCGGCGCCGGAACGGTCACCATCTCGTTCCAGCCCGAGGACGGCAGCGAGCCGATGCAGTTCGACATCGCCAGGTTCGGCAAGGACGGCGGCGTCACGATGGGCATGTACAACTTCAACGACTCCATCAAGGACTTCGCCCGCGCATCGTTCCGTTACGGCCTCGCCCGCAACTACCCGGTGTACCTCAGCACGAAGAACACGATCCTGAAGGCCTACGACGGCCAGTTCAAGGACCTGTTCGAGGAAGTGTTCAACGCCGAGTTCAAGGCCGACTTCGACAAGGCCGGACTGACCTACGAGCACCGCCTCATCGACGACATGGTCGCGTGTGCCATGAAGTGGGAGGGCGGCTACGTGTGGGCCTGCAAGAACTACGACGGTGACGTCCAGTCCGACACCGTCGCGCAGGGCTACGGCTCGCTCGGTCTCATGACGTCGGTCCTCATGACGCCCGACGGCAGGACCGTCGAGGCGGAGGCGGCGCACGGCACGGTCACCCGCCATTACCGCGAGCACCAGAAGGGCAACAAGACCTCCACGAACCCGATCGCATCGGTGTACGCGTGGACGGGCGGCCTGAAGCACCGCGGCAAGCTCGACAACAACGCCAAGCTCATGGAGTTCGCCGAGAACCTCGAGCGCGTGTGCGTCGAGAGTGTCGAGGCCGGAGAGATGACGAAGGACCTCGCGATCCTCATCTCGAAGGACACGCCGTACCTCACCACCGAGGACTACCTCGCGGCGCTCGACCGACGTCTCCAGCAGAAGATGGCCTGAGCGCAATGAGGGCCGTCGTCCTGCGTCAGCACGGCGGGCCCGAGGTGCTCGCCGTCTCGGAGTCGTCTGACCCCGTGGCAGCACCGGAAGAGGTGCTGGTGCGCGTACACGCCACGGCGCTGAACAGGGCCGACCTTCTGCAGCGCATGGGCATGTACCCGAACCCGTTCCCGGCAGACGACGAGATACCCGGGCTCGAGTTCGCCGGTGAAGTGGTCTCCTGCGGCGCACGGGTGACAATGTGGAAGCCGGGCGACCGCATCATGGGCATCGTCTCGGGCGGTGCCTACGCCGAGAAGCTCGTCATCCATGAGCGCCAGGCCATGGCAGTCCCCGAAGGGATGTCATGGACGGACGCTGCTGCAATTCCCGAGGTGTTCATCACCGCGTGGGATGCACTCGTCGTGCAGGGTGGTCTCACGTCCGGTCGCTGGGCGATGGTGCACGCCGGTGCGTCGGGTGTCGGCACTGCCGCCATCCAGATCTGCAGGGCGATCGGCGCGCGCATCATCGTGACGTGTTCTGCCGGCAAGGTGCAGGCGTGCCGCGACCTCGGCGCCGATGTCGTGGTCGACTACGGCAGCCGGGATTTCGTGGAGGAAGCCCGTACCGCAACCGGTGGGGCAGGTGTCGATGTCGTCCTCGATGTCATCGGTGGTGAATACGTGGAGAAGAACATCGCCGCGCTCGCCGTGAAGGGCCGCATCATCCAGGTCGGCGTGATGGCGGGAAAGCCACTCCCGTTCAACGTGGGCCTGTTGCTCGGCAAGCGTGCGAGCATCACGGGCACCGTGCTGCGCGCACGGCCCACCGAGGAGAAGATCGCGATCAGCCGGCAGTTCGCCGCCGAGATGCTCCC
>JBEDDY010000031.1:0-11376 GCA_041176025.1 Actinomycetota bacterium
CGGTGTCATCTCGGCGGGCGAGAGCCGTTTCGTGGACATGGGTGGTCTCCGCTACGGCTTCTACGTCGGTGTGAACCGCGTGTGCGATTCGGGTGCAATGACGCCGGTGTCCTCCACGCTGACCAACTCACCGGGTGCGGGTGACTTCGCCCACACGCCGCTCGTCGACTCCGCGAAGGATTCCGCCCCGAACGCAGCGAACACGTTGTCGTTCACGGTGGACCTGTCGAAGTGCGAGGGCGGGGCGGCACCGTCCATCGGAAGCCAGGGCCAGATGGTCACGCTGATTGCGTCCTCTCCCGGCAACGGCGGCATCAAGGCGTACCAGGACTTCTACGTCAAGGTGCAGTAACCCTCGTCATCCACCAGTTGCCGGGAACCTTCGCGCGTTCCCGGACGTCAAGGAACCACAATGAAATCGTCACGCATTCTCTCTGTCGTCGTCGCGTCCACTGTTGCCCTCTCGGCATGCGGACAGGGCACCGAATCCGCGAACGGTGGTGACACGAGGAACGCTGCGATCTCGCGAAACTGGCGAGTCGACATCCCGGCGGGCCAGATCGGCGCAGGCAGTCAGTACCAGGCGGTTGCAGTCGCAGAGGACGGCAGCATCTACGCGGCGGCGCAGTCCACTGCCGCGTACGGCGGTGCCGTGATCGGCGGCAAGGACGTCGTGCTCACAAAGTTCACTCCCGCCGGTGCCGAGGTGTGGTCCAGACGGTTCGGTTCGGCGGCAAGTGACGTGCCGTACGGGGTGGCCATCGATCCGCGGGGCCGCGTGTACGTCGCGGGCGTGACCGGCGGGAACATCGGCGCGGTGCCGAACGGTCTCGACGTGTTCGTGAAGGGGTTCGACGCGCGGGGCAACGACATCTTCACGTGGCAGAAGGCCGCGGTGGACAACGAGGAAGTCAGGGGATTCGTGTTCGACCCCGTGACGTCCGCCCTCTACCTGGCGTTCCGCATGGCCTCGAAGGGGACGAGCGGCGTGTACCGGTTGTCCGCCGACGGCAACGCGAGCCTGTTCCTGTCGTCCGACACCGAGAGCTACGGCTCGATCGGCGTCGGTGCCGAGGGTGGCCTGGTTGTTGCGTCGTCCAAGACGGTGTCAACGGCAGTCGGCCCGGCAACGGACACCGAGAAGGACACTGTTGTCACGTCCTTCGCCCCCAATGGCCGAGTCCTGTGGTCCCAGACCCTTGATTTCGTCGCGCCCTCGAATGCGTCGACGATCTACGCGGGGCTCAGTGACGACATCCCCATGGACGTAGCTGTCGGAGCAGACGGAACCGTCTCGGTCGTCGGCAACGTGTCTGCGGCGGGACGAGCCGTGGTGGAATTGGGATTCGTTGCCTCGCTCGCATGGTCGGACGGTGCAATCAGGTGGTCCCGAACGCTCACGCCGCTCGACAACTCGGTGGCGCCTGCGGGTCCGAAGACTTTCGTGCGCAACGTGGTGCCCACCGAAAGCGGGGAGATCTGGGTCACCGGCGAGAGCAACCAGACGTTCGATGTTGATTTCGCCAGTCAGTGGACGTCACCGTTTGCCTTCAAGTTCAGTGATTCGGGCGGTCAGCTGGCACTTCGACATGAGCCGTCGGTCGGTGCGATCCAGACGGTGTGGGACGCCGCCGCGGTGCCCGGGACGAATCAATTGGTGGAGGTTCTGTCCTCCGGCGGGACGTCGATTCTCTCCCTTGCGGACAACCCGGCGGAGCCGATCAACGACGGCGCCGATGTGGTGCACCAATTCGGCACGGTCGGCTTCGATTCGGCAAAGGGCATCGCCGTCGGTCCTGACGGCGATTACTTCGTGGTCGGTTCGTTCGCCGAGAATGCCCTTGGTTCGTCGTTTGCAGGCGCGGGTGACCGGTTGGTCGGGTTCACCGCGCAGAAGCGGTGGGAGACCCAGGTCGTCGTCAACTGGACGCGCGCGTCGATCGACCACGTCATCGTGACGCCCGGCGGAGGGGTAGCCGCCTCCGGTTCGGTGAGAGTGTCGTCTGGTGGTGTGGTCACCCATGACGTGTGGGTTGGGCAATGGTCCCGGGAGGGAGTGCAGCAGTGGCTCACCCGCGAGACCGTGCCCGGCACCCAGGGAGTCTCGGGAATCGCAGCGGAGGCCGACGGAACGATCGTCATGACCGGTCAGACCGACACGCTGTTCGAGGGCGGAGCGAACACCAAGTCCACTGCATTCCTGTCGCGATACGCGGGCACTGATGGTGCGCGACTGTCGGTCACGCAGTGGGGATATGCAAACCAGACAGCGCCGTCGGCACCGGTGGTCGCCGGAGAAGGCGAATTCGTGGTTGCCTCATTCGAGACGGATCCGGTTCTGGGAGGCGGGCGCGGCAACGTGTCGGTTGCCCGGATGCGTGCGGACGGCACCGTGGTTGCGCAAGGGGCTACGAACCCCGCGGTGTCATTCGTTGGCCTACAGATTGCGGCAGCACCGGACGGCTCGTTCGTGGTGGGGGACGTCGTGTCCGTTGCCGTCGGCCAGACTTCCACCGCGCAGGTGCATCTGACCGGGTATTCGGCGAACATGGAGCGCACGTTCGAGGTCACTCTCCCGAAACAGGGGACTGTGCACCGCAACTGCCTCTCTGACATCGCCGTGAAGTCGAACGGCGAGATCCTCGTCGTCGGCACTTTCCACTGCACCCTCACGCCATCGACGATCACGCGCAACAACGGCATGTTCCTGCGGGTGTCGGCGGCGGGACAGATCATCGAGGCAAAGAACGTCTCGAAGTCCCTGTACGACACGCAGACCGCGGTTGCGGTCGGTCCGTACGACGACGTGTGGACGGCCGGGACGATGGTCACCCTGGTCATGGACGGGGCTCCCGGCACCGGCGACATCATGTTGCGCCGTTACCCGGGTGTGCGGCCGCCCGAAGTCACGCCGACAACCGTGACGCCGGCAACCATCGTTGACCAGACGTCGACCACTGGAGCGCCGGTGTTCACCACAACGTCAACACCCGCTGCAGTGACATCGACGAGCAATTCGCCCGCAACTGTCCCGCCGACGACCGCCGCGGTGACGAACACGACCGTGGCCACTCCGTCCGCGGGCACGACGGTCATCACCGTCCCGGCAACTCTTGACCGGACGGCGGACGAGGTCGTGAGCGACAAGTCCGGTTTTGCGGTGGAAGTCGGTGGTGTGACGGTGACCGGCTCGGTGTCGGCCACCGGTGAGGTCACTGTCAACCCGCCGGCGGGGCTTGCGGTCGGCAAGCCGTTCGTCAGCAGCCTGCTGCCGGGTCATCGATCGGTGACCTTGGAGTGGAAGGCCGTTCCCGGGGCCCAGTCGTACTCCGTCATGGCGAGCGGCGGCCGGATGCAGTCCTGCACGGCCACGGGGACGTCGTGCACGGTGACCGGTCTCCTGCCCGGCTATCCGTACCAGTTCGTCGTCACGGCATTCGGGAATCTCTCGAGCGCTTCCGATCCCTCGGTTCCGGTGAAGCCGGTGCTGCAGCTCGGCCGGAAGCGTTCGATCATGGGCTCGAAGGTGCTGCCCGCACCGACCGACCGGAAGACGAAGGTCTCGTGGAAGGCAAAGGGCGCCTGTTCGGTCACTCCCAAGGGCTTGATCAAGGCAGGCAAGAAGGCAGGCAAGTGCTCCGTCACCCGCAGGACGACGAAGACACGGACGAACCCCGCCACTTCCATCACGTTCACGGTGATCGTTCGGTAGATGCTTCGGGACGGGTGATGGAGTCGTCCATCCCGCTGTCCACCTACCCTGTGGGTGACCACCGGGGAGGCCCGCCATGGACGAAAAAGTCAGGACAACACGTGACGGCAACACCGTCACGGTCACCCTCTGCAATCCCGCGAAGCGAAACGCTCTCTCGCTGGATGTCCTTCATGCAGTGACCGATGCGTTCCGTGCCGCTGGTGAGAGTGATGCCACCGGCATCGTGCTGGCGGCCGAGGGCCCGGTGTTCTCGGCCGGCCACAACTTCGGCGAGATGAAGGGGGCATCGTTCGACGACGCGCACGAGTTGTTCACCGTGTGCAGTTCGCTGATGCAGATGATGCACACCGTGCCGCAGCCCATCGTCGCCCGCGTTCACGCGCTCGCCACCGCGGCCGGTTGCCAACTGGTCGCGTCGTGCGACCTCGCCGTCGCGGCCCGGTCGGCATCGTTCGCCATCCCCGGCGGCAAGGGCGGACTGTTCTGCCACACGCCGCTCGTCGCGGTCGCGCGCAACCTGTCGCGCAAACAGGCGCTCGAGATGGCCATGACCGGTGATGCGATCAGCGCGGAGACCGCACTGCAGTGGGGCTTCGTGAACTCGGTGGTGGAGGACGCCGATCTCGATGGCGCAGTTGCGGACCTGCTGCGCCGTGCGACCCGTGGCTCGGCGTGGTCGAAGGCACTCGGCAAGCGCACGTTCTACGAGCAGGTCAACATGGCCGAAGCGGACGCCTACACGTTCGCGTCCGCGGTGATGGCCGATGCCGTGACGGGTGACGCGGCACAGGAGGGCATTTCTGCGTTCCTGGAGAAGCGCGAGCCTGACTTCGGTGGTAGGTAATAGTCATGAGCGCGATCGCCCCCCGTGCCGGTGCCACAGGACCACATGACATAGAAGAGGTGGAGCTGGCGCTCACGGGCATGACGTGCGGCGCGTGTGCGGCCCGCATCGAGAAGACCCTGAATGCCATCGATGGCGTCGAGGCCGCGGTCAACTACGCGACTGAATCGGCCATGGTCGCCTTCACGGGACCGGGCATCACCGAGGAGACGCTCATCGATGCGGTGACCTCCGCCGGGTACGGCGCGCGCGTGATGGACGACCAGCCGGTGGACGACGACCTCGACCAGCGCCTGCGTGCGCTCCGGATTCGTCTCACGGTGTCGGCGGTGCTGTCGGTCCCGGTGGTGCTTCTCTCCATGGTCCCCGCACTCGAGTTCCACGGGTGGCAGTGGTGGGCGTTCGCGCTCAGCCTGCCGGTTGCCACGTGGGGTGCGTGGCCGTTCCACAGGGTGGCGGCAACGAACGCGCGGCACCGCACCGCCACGATGGACACGCTCATCTCGGTGGGTGTGATCGCCGCGATGGCATGGAGCATCTACGCGCTCATCTGGGGTGACGCCGTCGGCACCAGCATGGTCATGGACGGCATGTCCATGACACACGGGGGCAACACGCACGTCTACTTCGAGGTCGGAGCGACCGTCACTGCCTTCATCCTCACCGGCCGTTACCTGGAGACTCGCGCGAAGCACACGGCGGGCGACGCGCTCCGTTCGTTGCTGGCGCTCGGCGCGAGGTTCGCGACGGTCGTGCGTGACGGTGTGGAGACGTCGATCCCCGCGTCGGTCGTCCGTCTCGACGACATCGTGGTGGTGCGACCCGGCGAGAAGATTGCCGTGGACGGAGTGGTGGAGGACGGATCGTCATCCGTCGACATGAGCATGATCACCGGTGAGTCCGTCCCCGTCGACGTGTCGAAGGGCGACTCCGTCACGTCGGCCACGGTGAACCTGAACGGTCGTCTGCTCGTGCGCGCGACGCGCGTGGGGTCGGAGACCACGTTCGCCCGGATGGCAAAGCTGGTGCGTGATGCACAGGCCACCAAGGCACCGGTGCAGCGCGTGGCCGACAGGGTGAGTTCGGTCTTCGTGCCCGTGGTGTTCGCGATCTCGATTGCCACCCTGGTCATCGGCCTGATGATCGGTCGCCAGACCGACGCCGCGTTCAGCGCCGCCGTCGCCGTGCTGATCATCGCCTGCCCGTGCGCACTGGGACTCGCGACCCCGACCGCGCTGATGGTGGGCAGCGGTCGTGCGGCGCAGATGGGGATCGTCATCAAGGGTGTCGACGTCCTGCAGAGCACACGGCGCATCGACACGGTCGTGCTGGACAAGACGGGAACAGTGACCACCGGGCAGATGACACTGGTCGACGTCGTGTGCGTGGACGGCACCGAGCGCGCCGAGGCACTCCGCCTGGTCGGCGCCGTGGAGAAGGCGAGCGAGCACCCGATCGCACGCGCGATCGCAGCCGCCGCGGAATCAGAACTGGGCACGCTGCCCGCACTCGACGAGTTCGCCTCGCTCCCGGGCGTCGGTGCGACCGGCCGTCTCGGGGGCACCATCGTGACCGTCGGTCGCGAGGAAGTGTTCCGCCAGCGCCTGGTGATCATCCCCGGCGTTCTGAAGCAGGCACTCGCCGCCGCCCGCAGGCACGGCCACACCGCGGTGATCGCGGCGTGGGACGGCCAGGCCCGCGCGATGTTCGCCGTCGCTGACCAGCCGAAACCCACGAGTGCGGCCGCCATCGCCGACCTGAAGGTGATGGGGCTCGCTCCCGTCCTGCTCACCGGCGACAACGCCGAGACCGCTCGCGCCATCGCCGTGCAGGTGGGCATCGACACCGACGAGCACCACCTCTACGCCGGTGTCATGCCCGAGGAGAAGGTGGCTGTCGTGACGGACCTGCAGCAGCGCGGGTATGCCGTGGCGATGGTGGGCGACGGCGTGAACGACGCGGCCGCCCTCGCGCAGGCTGACGTGGGCATCGCCATGGGTGGCGGCACCGACGTGGCGATGCAGGCGAGTGACCTCACCATCGTGAGTGGTGACCTGCGCCTGGTGGTCGATGCGATCCGCCTGTCGCGTGCAACGCTGCGCACCATCAAGGCGAATGTGTTCTGGGCGTTCGCCTACAACGTGGCCGCCATCCCGTTGGCTGCTGCCGGGATGATGAACCCGATGTGGGCCGGACTCGCCATGGCGTCGTCCTCGGTGTTCGTGGTCACGAACAGCCTGCGCCTGCGTCGCGTGAAGCTGACCCACTAGTCAGCGCGGGTCAGTCACGGTCGCGCAGGGCCTCGCGCACCGCGTCGAGTGCCGCGCGACGGTGGTTGCGGATCGTGCGGGGCGACCAGCCCGTCTCGGCGGCGATCGCGTCGCTGTTGTTGCCCAGCCCGAACTTTCGCAGAAGGTCGATCATCTCCGCCGGGACACCGCGCGATTCCGCCTCGTTCAGCACCGCGTTCAGTTCGGCATCCGTGACCAACTTCTGCGACACCTGGCGCGTGCCGCCGAACATCTCGGGTGCCACGGGCACCTCCGCAACACGGCGCAGGCGTGCCTCCCGCACGAACGCGTGGTACTCGCTGTCGAGAACGATGTTCGCCGCGATCTTCGCGGTGCGGCGTTGGTGGGGGAACGTGCGGATGACCACCCAGGCAGCAGGGATGATGTCCCCGAGTGCGCTGTCGATCCCACCCGGGGTGATCGCCCCGCGTCGCTTGGCGACCGCCAGCAGTGCGGGCATCACGCGGTGCAGCACGATGCGCGCCGCGAGCAGGTCGTTCTCGGCCAGAACGACCAGGTGCCACAGGAGATGGTCGCTGTCGCTGTCGTCGACGGCCCCGCCGAAGCCGACTGCCACCAGCACATCGTCCAGTTGGTCGATCGCATGGCCGAACAATCCCCATGAATTGATCGTGCCGATCGTCGCGCGCTTGCGGGACAGTGCCTCCCACTCGTTGATCAACTGACGGCCGGGGCCGTCAAGGGCGTTCGTGCGCACCAACGGGTAGGCGGCAGTGCGGGGCGGCATCTCCCTGTTGTGGGCGCGGTGGGCGCAGAGTGCGGGGTCGGTGTGGGGCTCGTCGAGCTCTGTGGTGAGTGTCATGGCCGCACGGTGCGGTGCATGGTTCACCCGAGTTCTCACCCAGGGTCTCACCTGTGGTCTCACCCACGGGGATTCGTTCGGCAATACTTCGTGCCATGCGCATCACGCTCCCTTCCGGCACGCCCGCCGAACTGCACACCGTCGACAATCCGCGGATGGGCATGGTCATCGCCTGCGACATCTGGGGCCTGCGCCCGCTGTACGACGACATGGTGCGCAACCTGGCCGGGCAGTGGCAGATGTCGGTCATCGCGGTGGAACCGTTCCCCGGGCTCGACCTTCCGCTCGATGACATGGCACCGCGCGCCGCCGCCATCCCGGAGCTGGACGACAACGCGAACCTGCGCGACCTCGAGGAAGCAGCCGACGTCCTCGGGACGGCCGTGACGGGCCTGATCGGTTACTGCCTGGGCGGCATGTACTGTTTCAAGGCCGCACGCAGCACGCGCTTCGCGCGCATCGTGCCGTTCTACGGGATGATCACGATCCCCGAGGCGTGGCGCAGCCCCACACAGGTGGAGCCGCTGGAGCACATCGCGAACGGTGACGCGTCGAAGGTGCTCGCGATCCTCGGCGGACGCGACCCGTACACACCCTCAGCCGACATCGAGAAACTGCGTGCGACGGGAGCAACGTGCGTGGTCTACCCGGAGGCGGAACATGCATTCGCGCACGACCCGTCACGACCGGTGCACAGGCCCGATGACGCAGCGGATGCCTACGCGCGTGCCAAAGATTGGTTGCTCGGCGCACTCGCCTGAGCGGGCGTTACTTGGAGCGCTGCTCCAGCGATTCGCGTTTCTGGATCACGTAGTGACGGTCCTGCTGCTCCAGCCAGCCCAGCTTGATGAAGCTGGCGATCGCCTTGTTCACGCGCTCGCGTGACGCGCCGACCATGCCGGCGAGTTCTTCCTGCGTGACGGGAAGCGTGAACGTGTCGTTGCCGCCGGACAGCTCCAGCAGTCGCTTCGCGGTGCGGCCCGTGACGTCGAGGAACACGCTGTCCGCAAGTGCGGAGTCCATCGCGCGCAGGCGCGTGACCAGCATCTTCACGACGTTCCACATGAGCTCGGGGTGTGCCTCGAGCTGCGAGAGGACCGCGGCGTAGGGGATCTCGAGAACGGATGCCGCTTCGATGGCGCGCGCACCGGCGGAACGTGCCCCCTTGTCGAGCATGCCCATCTCGCCGAAGAGCGCACCGTCGTCCATCAGCGCGACAACGCTCTCGCGGTGGTCGAACGGACGGTTGCCGATGGCGATCGCGATGCGGCCCGACAGGACGATGTAGAGGCTCTCTGGTTCGTCGCCCTCCTCGAACAGCACGTCACCACGCACCAGGTTGCGGATGGTCCCCGATGCACCGACTGCGGACAGCACGTTTGCGGGTGCGTTCGCGAATATTTCGGTCTCGGCAAGTACTTGTTCGTGTGCCATACAAGGGATGACGGTACTACCCTTCGCTCATGCCCGAAAAAGAGAACGTCTGGACCATCGTCGTGGCGGCGGGATCCGGGCTCCGGTTCGGCAGTGCCAAGCAATTCGAGCGTCTCGGGGGCAAACGGGTGGTCGATTGGGCCGTCGAGGAGGCCGAACGTCATTCAATGGGCGTCATCACCGTTGTGCCGAAGGGCCAGGCGACCGGCCCGAACCAGGTGGAGGGTGGGGCGACCCGCAGCGAGTCCGTCCGGCGCGGCCTTGCCGCGGTGCCCGCCGAGGCCACCATCGTCCTCGTCCACGACGCCGCGAGGCCGTTCGCGAGCGATGCCGTCTTCCAGCGCGTGATCGGTGCCGTGGTCGACGGTGCCGATGCCGCAGTGCCCGGTATCCCCGTGACCGACACGATCAAGCAGGTCAACGAGTCCGATGTGGTCGTCTCCACGCCGCGCCGCGAGACGCTGCGTGCCGTGCAGACCCCACAGGCGTTCCGCGCGTCGTCACTGCGCAAGGCCCATGCCGCAGGTGGTGAGGGCACCGACGACGCGTCACTCGTCGAGCACGTCGGTGGGGAGGTGTGCGTGGTCGAGGGTGAGCATGTCAACCGCAAGATCACCGAGCTCGACGATCTCGAGTGGGCGCAGGCACACATCGCCGCCATGGACAAGGGAGAGGCGTGACGATGCAGATCCGCGTCGGCCAGGGTTTCGACGTCCATCGTTTCGCCGACACGGAAGTGCCGGGTCGCGTGCTCGTCCTCGGCGGTGTCGCGTTCCCCGGTGAGCCGACGCTCGTCGGCCACAGTGACGCCGACGTGATCGCCCATGCCGCTGCAGACGCGTTGCTCGGCGCGGCGGGTCTCGGTGACATCGGCCAGCACTACCCGGACACGGACCCGGCATGGAAGGGCGCGGATTCCCTGCGGATCCTGGCCGATGTTGCGTCCAAGGTGACCGCTCTCGGTTGGTCGATCGGCAACGTCGACTGCAGTGTCGTGTGCGAATCCCCGCGCATCGCGCCCGTTCGTGACGAGATGGTGCGAAACTTGTCCGCCGCCGCAGGGGCGCCCGTCACAGTGAAGGGCCGCCGTGCGGAGGGTCTTGGTGCCATCGGACGGAAGGAAGGCATCATGTGCTTTGCTTCCGCCATCATCACGAAGGAGTCCTGACATGGCAGCATCACGCGGGGGTCGTCCCTCCGGTCGGTCAGGTTCGTCACGCGGCGGTTCGGGTGCACCGTCCTCCGGCCGCGGACGCCACAGCAGTTCCTCGCGTGGTGCGGCACGCACCTCGAAGCCCGTGCGCACGGGCGGACCCCGCCGCATGATCGACGACCGCAAGGGCGCGAAGGCGCCGGTGAAGGACAAGGGTCTCGGCGGCGAGCAGGTGGAGGGTCGTCAGGCCGTCCGTGAGTTGCTGATCGCCGGCCGCCGCAAGGTGCGCGAGATCTGGATGGCGAGCGACATCGACTCGGCACCGATCATCGAGGACATCGAGGAACTCGCCCACGCACAGCGCGTGACGATCCTCGAGGTGCCGCGGCGCAAGCTGGAGGAGAAGGCACGCAGCGAGGCGCCGCAGGGCATCATCGCCTTCGCGGCCGAGATTCCCGAATCCGACTTCGGCGACATGCTGCGCGGGACGAAGAACACCCGTCCGTTCCTCGTTGCCGTCGACGGCGTGACCGACCCGGGCAACCTCGGTGCGGTGTTGCGTTGTTGCGACGGCGCGGGCGTCACCGGCGTGATCCTGCCGAAGCACCGCTCCGTCCACGTGACACCGACCGTGGCGAAGGCTTCTGCCGGCGCCGTGGAGCACGTGCCGATGGCGCTCGTCTCCGGCCTGCCCACTGCCATCACGCAGATGAAGTCGAAGGGCATCTGGGTTGTCGGTCTCGACGACGCCGGGAAGGACTCGATCTTCGACATCGGCAAGCTGGCCGCAGAGGGGATCTGTGTGGTGCTCGGTGCGGAGGGTGCGGGTCTCTCGCGCCTCGTCAAGGAACGCTGCGACACCGTGGTCAACATCCCGATGCTCGGCCAGGTGAATTCACTGAACGTGTCGGCAGCCGCAGCGCTTGCCGTGTACGAGGTCGCGCGCGTCCGTCTGCAGAACTAGGACGCTCTGTCAATCATCTCGACTGCAGCAGCAAGACGAGGATGGCAGAGTCGAAAGCGAAGAAGACTGCGAAAAGTGCACGAAGCCAGTTGTTCGTGGTGGCAGCTGACTTTTCGATTGACTCGATGCGAACAGCCAGAAGATCGACCTTG
>JBEDDY010000032.1:0-7793 GCA_041176025.1 Actinomycetota bacterium
GAGTGACCATGGGTGCGTTCGGCACGGAACTCACGATGACCGGACCGATGAGGTCACCGCGCCAGATGCTCGCCCACCAGGAGTACGACGGTCATGCGAGCGTGCACGACGACGAGACGGCAGAGAAGCTCGGCCTGATCGGCGCACCGATCGAGGGCCCGACGCACTTCAGCCAGTTCGACCCCATGGGTGTCGCGCTGTGGGGGCACGCGTGGTTCGAGCGTGGTTGCATCAGCAGCCACTTCGAGAACATGGTGATCGAGGGTGAGCAGGTGCAGGCGACCGCGCGACCGACGGGTGCGAACATCGCTGCCATCTCCGCGGCAAAGGCCGACGGGACACCCGTGCTCACCGGCACGATCTCTGTCGGCCCGGACCATCCGCAGACGGAACTCGACAGGCGCAGGTCCGCGCTGAAGCCGGCCGGGGACCTGCACATCCTCGACCAGGTGGCGGTCGGGGAAACCTCGCGCGTCGCTCGGGGGACGATGACATTCTCCGAACGGAACGGGAACCTGTACCCGTTCTCGCTGCAGGAGAAGTTGCAGGCAATCACCGAGAACTCACCGTGGTACGACCCGTCCACGGCGTCATCATCACCATGGGGCCGCGCGATCGTGCCCACCGAGATGATCAGCGTGCTCGCGGCCAACTGCCCGGCGGCAGGCACGGTGCGCGGGCCTGCTGTCGGTCTGTTCATGGACCTGGAGATCCGCCTGTTGGCCGGCCCGGTGTTCGTCGGCAAGGAGTACGAACTGCAGCGCGAGGTGGTCGCACTCGGCCAGACGCGCCGCGTCGAGTTCTACTGGACGGACACGCGCATCATCGACCCCGACACGGGCACGGTCGTGGCATCCGTCCTGCTCAACCAGGGTGTGTTCAAGGCGTCATACGCCGGCTATCCGCAGCACCAGCTCTAGGACCGCACGGCATCAGTGAGCCGGCGCGCGGTGCCGCCGAGGATGCTCGCTTCTGCGTCTGCGGAGAGCCCGAAACCGCGCAGCCACCCCAGGTGGTCCGCCGCGCTGATCGCGGTGTTCGGTGCGTCGGTGCCGAAGAGAATCCGGTCGGGGTGCGCGGACAGCATCTCCGCCGTCACCTCGGGTGCCGCCGTGACGACGGGCGTGAGGTCGGCGTGGAAGTTCGGGTGACGGTCGAACAGTGCGAACGCCTCGTGTGCCGAATGGTGGCCGAAGTGGGCGAGTACCACCGGAAGATGTGGATGTCGTTCGCAGAGCCCGTCGATCGAGGCGATCTCGTGTTCCTCGGTCAGGCCGTTCACCGCATGACCGAGATGGATGACGACGGGCATCTGCCGCTCCTCGGCGATCCTGAATGCACCGCGAAGCCGCGGGTCATCGACCGGGAAATCGCCGACCGAGCAATGCAGCTTCAGAACCTTCAGTCCATGGACATCGAGCGCACGCAACACGACACCCGCGGGGTCCTCGTCATCGGGGTGGACGGTGGCGCCACCGACGATGCTCAACCGGTGGTCACCGAAGGACTCCACGGTGGCCCGCGATGCCTCGTTCAGTCCCTCGGCCACGCCCGTCTTGTGCGAGTACGGGAGATTCCAGATCTCATCGACTCCCTCGGCGACCAGTCGGTCCGCGACCGCACGGTGATCTGCGGGGTAGGCGAGGGTGAACGCGCCACGGTCCTCACCCGCGGTGAAGAATGCGCGCACCTTCTGCCCGATGCGCCCGGGCAGGAGATGGACGTGTGAGTCGACGATGGTCACGAGCCAACGGTAAGTCAGCACGAGGCATCGGACCATCGTGGATTTGTTTGCGTACGCAAGTATCATCATGCCATGCCGACCATGCCTGCCGTTTTCATCGGTCACGGGAGCCCGATGAACGCACTCGAGAACAACAGGTTCACGCAGGCATGGCACGACTTCGGGCGGTCCGTACCGAAGCCACGTGCGATCCTCGCGGTGTCGGCGCACTGGTGGATGAACGCAACCGCGGTCACCGCGATGGAGTCACCGAAGACGATCCATGACTTCTTCGGGTTCCCCGACGAATTGTTCGCCGTTCAGTACGGCGCACCGGGGAGTCCCGCACTGGCCCGACAGGTGGTCGACACCCTCGACCCTGTGTGGGTGGGCAGGGACTCAGACAGTTGGGGCCTCGACCACGGCACGTGGTCCGTGCTCGTCCACATGTTCCCGGAAGCCGATGTGCCCGTCGTCCAGTTGTCACTCGATGCGACGAAGTCGTTCGAAGACCACGTGGCAATCGGTGCCGCGCTTGCGCCACTTCGCGACGACGGTGTCCTCATCGTCAGCAGCGGCAATGTCGTGCACAACCTGCGGCGCATCGACTGGGGATCGCCCGACGCAGGGTATGACTGGGCCATCGATTTCGACAGCCACATCCGGTCGGCGATGCAGTCCGACCCCGCCTCGGTGTCGCGCGCAGAAAGCCACGCGTCGTACGTGCTGGCGTCCCCGACCCCCGACCATTTCGTGCCGCTGCTCTACACGGCCGGGCTCGCCGCGGCATCAGGTCACGGTGCCGACGTCCTGGTCGGCGGGTGCGTGATGGGCTCGCTCTCGATGACGAGTTACGTGGTGCGCTGACGCGTCAGATCTCGACGCGCGAACCCACCTCGAACACGCGGTCCGTGGGGAGCCCGAAGAAACGCACTGCCGAGTCCGCGCCGCGGTTCAGCAGGACGAACAACTGCTCCAGCAGCGGGTGCATGCCCGGCACCTTGCCCGCCACGATGGATTCGTGTCCGATGAAGTACGTGACATCGGACTTGTCGTACGACAGGTCGCGGAAGTCGAGTGCCTCCAGCGTTGCTGGCACGTTCGGTTCGTCCATGAACCCGAACTCCAGCTGCACCTGGAACACGCCGGGAGCCACCTTCTTGACGTGGGCGCGTTCCTCCACGGGCACGCGCGGCGAGTCGGCAGTGTCCACGGAGACGATGAGTGTCGTGCGGTGCAGGACCTTGTTGTGCAGCAGGTTGTTCACCAGTGCGGGCGGTGCCTTGCCGAGGTCCTTGAACATGAAGACCGCGGTGCCGTTCACCCGCGTGATGTCCTCGGTGTTGTCGAGGAACTCGACGAGGTTCTGCTCGCCGCGGTGGATGCGGTCGGCCACCAGCGCGCGGCCGCGTCGCCAGGTCTGCATCTGCACCATGAGCGCAACTCCGACGAGCAGCGCGAACCATCCGCCGTGGGGAATCTTCACGACGTTCGCCCCGAGGAAGCCGAGCTCGATGGTCATGAGCGGGGCACACAGCATCATCGCCCGCGCCGGCTTCCATGACCATTTGTCGGTGAGCACTCGGTAGAAGATCAACGTGGTGATGGCCATCGTCATCGTGACGGCGATGCCGTACGCGGCCGCCAGGTTGCTGGAGGTCTGGAACCCGAGCACGAGACCGATGCAGGCGATCATGAGTCCCCAGTTGACGAGCGGCACGTAGATCTGTCCCGAGTGCTGCGACGAGGTGTGCCGGATGGCGATGCGCGGCAGGTAGTCGAGCTGCACTGCCTGCGCCGTCAGGGAGAACACGCCCGAGATGAGAGCCTGTGACGCGATGATCGTCGCGCACGTGGCGAGGATGACCACCGGCAGAAGAACGACGTCGGGGACCATGCTGAAGAAAATGCTCTCCACGTGCTCGGGGTGCTTCATCAGCATTGCTCCCTGGCCCCAGTAGTTGAGGACCAGTGACGGCAGGACCATCGCGTACCAACCGATGGCAATCGGCTTGCGGCCGAAGTGCCCCATGTCGGCATAGAGCGCCTCGCCTCCGGTGACCACCAGGAAGATCGAGCCGAGCGAGAGGAACGCCTTCAACGGTTCATGGGTGAAGTACTGCACCGCGTAGAGGGGATTGACCGACGACATGATCGCCGGGTGGTCGAAGATGTGCGACACGCCGAGGACCGCGATGGTGCCGAACCACATGATCATGATCGGCCCGAACACCTTGCCGACGGCCCCGGTTCCGCGCTTCTGCACGAGGAACAGGCCGGTGATGATGGCAATCGCGATGGGTACGACCCAGTCCGCGAAGGAGGTCGACACCTCCTCGAGTCCCTCGACTGCGGACAGCACCGAGATGGCCGGTGTGATGACCCCGTCGCCGTAGAGAAGCGATGTGCCGAACACCCCGAGAGCAACGAGCAGGCCGGCCTTGGCGACGCGTCGGTTCTGGCGCGGCATCACGAGTGCGGTGAGGGCGAGGATGCCTCCCTCGCCCTTGTTGTCCGCCTTCATCACGAACATCAGGTACTTGACGGAGATGATGATGATGAGGGACCAGAACGCGAGCGAACAGATGCCGAAGACGTTGATGCGGTCGACGAGCATCCGGTGGGACTCCTCGTTGAACGCCTCCTTCAGCGAGTAGAGGGGGCTGGTGCCGATGTCGCCGTAGACCACGCCGAGGGCGCCGAGGGTGAGGGCAGCGGTGCTGATCTCGGACACGTGGTGGTGGTGCTTCTCGCCGCCGTCGTCACTGTGCGAAGCCTGCTCTGCTGCCTCGGCATCGGCGATCTGGCGCGCATGCGCGACTGACTCCGGACCGACGGTGTTGTCTGAACCCATGGGGGGAACGCTACTTGTGGGTCAGGCCAAAGAGGGAACCTTGGGCCGTGGCGTCCGGGGTGTCGCAGTCGGGGCGGTCAACGCCAGACGGAAGCAGCGACCCCGCCTAGTCACGGGCTCCCGCCATCGGCAAAGATGCACGGTGTGATTGAGCATTACAGAGCCGCCCGAGAAGAACTGACAGGCCCCGCCGGGCAGTTCGCACTGACCCGCACGAACGTCCGGGGAGTCGACATCCTCACGTTCGCCGCGGCACCGCCGCACATGCGCGTCTTCTGGGAACTCTCCGCCGCCCACGGTGACAAGGACTACATCGTCTACGAGGACGAGCGGTACACCTTCAACGAGATCCACTCGCAGGTGCGCAGGCTCGCCGCGTACCTCGTGGCCCACGGCGCGCACCGCGGCACGCGCGTCGCGCTGGCCATGCGCAACTACCCGGAGTGGATCGTCGGTTACTGGGCGACCGTGTCGATCGGCGCCGCAGTGGTCGGCATGAACGCATGGTGGACCGCCCCCGAGATGGAGTACGCACTGAACGACAGTGACCCGGTGGTGTTCATCGGCGACGACGAGCGTCTCGAGCGCCTGTCCCAGGTGCCGGAGCGGCCGGGCATGCACGTGGTCGCAGTCCGCAGCAACCGTGCACTCCCGAAGAACGGTGCGACATGGGCCGACGTGATGGCCACCCCGGACCCGGGTTCATTGCCGGCCGTCGACATCGACCCCGACGATGACGCGACGATCTTCTACACGTCCGGAACCACGGGGTTCCCGAAGGGTGCGCAGCTGACGCACCGGGGTTCCGTCACGAACATCCTGAACATCGTGGCCATGACGTCCACCGTGGCGCTCGCCGAACAGAAAGCGATCGCCGCCGGGGATGTCGCCCCGCCGGCATCGGTCCCCGAACCGAGGCCGCCGGTGTTCTTCGCACCGACGCCGTTGTTCCACGTGACCGCGTGCAACTGCATCCTCCATCCGGCCACGATCACCGGGGCAACGCTCGTGATGATGTACAAGTGGGACCCGGGTCGTGCCCTCGAGTTGATCGAGCGCGAGAAGGTCACCACGTTCTCCGGCGTCCCGACGATGAGCCGCGAGATGCTGAACCACCCCGACTGGTCGAAGCGCGACACTTCATCGGTGCAGGGCATGGGCGGTGGCGGTGCGGCCGTCCAGCCGGACCTCGTGAAGAAGATCGCCGGTGCCCTCAAGAACGGGGCGCCGAGCACGGGCTACGGAATGACGGAGACCCACGGGATCATCACGTCGAACTCGGCGCGGTGGTACCTGGCCAAGCCGGAGTCGTGCGGTCCCGTGGTGCCGACACTCGAGGCCAAGCTGGTGGACGAGGACGGCAAGGACCTCCCGGTCCATCCCGACACCGTCGGGATCCTGTGTGTCCGCGGTGCGGTCACGATCAAGGGGTACCTCAACCGCGCGGAGGCGACTGCCGAGACGATCAAGGACGGTTGGCTGAACACGGGTGACATCGCGCGCATCGACGAGGACGGGTTCGTCTTCCTGGTCGACCGTGCGAAGGACATGGTCATCCGCGGCGGCGAGAACGTCTACTGCAGCGAGGTCGAGGCGGCCATCTACAACCACGACGCGATCGCGGAGGCGATCGTGTTCGGTGTCCCGGACGAGCGCCTGGGGGAGGAAGTCGCCGCAGCCGTGCTGCTGAAGCCCGGTACGTCCCTGACCGAGGACGAACTGCGCACGTTCCTGCTGTCGTCGCTGGCCAAGTTCAAGGTTCCCTCGAAGGTCTGGTTCCGTGACGAGCCCATCCCGCGCAACGCGAACGGCAAGTTCCTGAAGCGCGAGGTGCGCAAGGAACTCATCGGCGAATGAGAGTGCGCGTCAGCGGGGTTCGCTGACGCGCTCCAGTACCACGCGGATTCCGCCCATGTCAGGGCGCGTCCACACCATGTGCCCGTCGCCGTCCAGGTGGCGGCGCACCTCGATGCCGGGAAGGCCGACGGGCCGGAGCACGAAGGCACCGTCTTCGTACGCGGCCGTCACGTGGATGGGTGTGACGTAGTCGAACGCCGACACGTCGTGTACACCGTTTTCCTCCGTGCCGTCGGCGCGTGCGTCGGCAATCGTGCCGCCACCGCAGTCGACGATGCGGTTGCCGCACTGTTCGATGCGTTCTGTGTACGACAGGAGTCTGTCGCCCTGCGGGACGGGCTCACCGCCCCGTGTCGCGCTGATCGCCCTCCAGATGCCGCGCAGGTCAGGGGCACCCTCGACGAGAGGTTCGGTGCAGCCCGCGAGGACAAGGGGAGGAAACCCCGGTCCGTAGCCGCCGGCCGGCGTGTGCGCGACGGGAATCTCGTCGGCTCTCATGCGATCGACATCGCGGTGATGCCGACGGCCGCGGCAGTGAGCTCGAGTGAGCGGACCCGCGCGGCGGTCGTGTCGGCATAGTGGGATGTGACGATTTCCTCCACCCCAGTGGCCGACCCGAACGCCCTGATTCGTTCCGCAACCGCGTCCGGTGTTCCGACTGCAGCGTACGTGAAGATCTCGTCGATTGCCGCGGCGTTCGGGGACGCGAGAATCTGGTCCACTTGTTCGTCGGTGATCTCCCGACCGCCGGTCGTGAAGCGGTGGCGCACGAACATCCGCCGGCGGCGCTGGAACTGGCGTTGTGCGTCCTCGTCGGTCTCCGCGCAGATCACGCCCATCGCGGCCATTGCGTACGGCTCCTGCAGTTGTGCCGACGGATTGAACCTCTCGCGGTAGATGTGGAGTGCCTGGTGCAGCATCTGCGGGGCAAAATGCGACGCGAACGCAAAGGGAAGCCCGAGCGCCGCGGCTAGCTGGGCACCGAACAGTGATGACCCGAGCACGTAGAGCGGGACGTTGGTGCCCCTGCCCGGTGTCGCGATGACGGTGGGAACCTTCGACTCGTCGCCGAGGAACGCCTGCAGCTCGAGCACGTCCTCTGCGAAGCGGTCGGAGGACCTGGGGTCCTTGCGCATGGCCATGAACGCGGCCTGGTCGGTGCCGGGCGCGCGGCCGAGGCCGAGGTCGATGCGACCGGGGTGCAGTGACGCGAGCGTCCCGAACTGCTCGGCGACCACCAACGGCGAGTGGTTCGGCAGCATCACGCCGCCTGCCCCGAGCCGGATGGTGGATGTGTGCGCAGCGACGTGTGCGATCAGCACCGCAGGTGCGGATGACGCGATGGTCTTCGAGTTGTGG
>JBEDDY010000033.1:0-3417 GCA_041176025.1 Actinomycetota bacterium
GGCCCCTCGCGAGTCTCTCCACTAACGGGGCCCCGGACATCTTCAGCGTGTACGTGTTGGGCAACCACGATCCCCAGTACGCCTTCTGGGCTCCGAGCACGACAGCGGAAGCCGCAAGGGCGACGCCGCAGTTCACTCCGAAGGTTCGACCACGGAGGCGGTCGGGTGCCCACACACCCATGAGGAATGCCGTCACCAGCGACAACGCCAGAAAATCGAATCTCGTGAAGGTACCGAGAGTCATCGCAAGCACGACAGGCGAAGCGGTCGGGCGGGACGGCGCCTCTGCCCACGAGACGGCACCCACCAGCAGGATCAGGGCGAAGACGGCCATCGCGCCCACCTCCATGCCGCGGAGAGACCAGAAGACGGTGGGGTAGAGGAAGAAGATCGATGCCGCGGCGAATGTCGGAACCAGGGGGCGACTCCCCGCGTCCGTCCGTGTGAGCATCTTGAACACGGTCAGGGACGCAAGCGAAATGAGGATGATGCTCGTGACCGAAACGGCGACTGCCGCCCGGGAGCCCTCGAGGCCGAGGAGATGGATGAACGTCATCCAGAGTGTCCACAACGGATTTGTGAATCCCTGGATTCTCGGTGCCCCCTCGTACCAGGTGAACTCACCGTGGTGCGCGAGCGTTCGCGCATAGTCCATCGAGATCATCGCGTCGTCGAACAGGGTGAACCTGCGGGCACCCCAGGGGTTCGACGATGATTGCCATTGCAACCACAGGAGGAAGACGAGCCCGGGGGTGAGTGCGACGAGGAAATGTGCGGTGATTCGTGACGGCCTCATGGGTACGCGTGGTTCCTGCCGCCCCCTGCAATGAGTCGCAGTTCCTGTGCGAGTTGCTGGACCCTCCCGTAGTTGTCGTTCACGAGGACGCCGCGGGAGTCAATGACAACCACCACCCCGTCACCGTCCACCGAGGCAAAGGTCCTTCCGCCCATGTGGCCAAGTGCCATGAACGAACCCTGCCGGCAGGGACAGTACCCGTGTGCACCGAGTCCCGTGGTGGAACGGAATGACCACTCCCACGGTGCCGCG
The DNA here is from genome assembly GCA_041176025.1 of Actinomycetota bacterium. Taxonomy (GTDB): domain Bacteria; phylum Actinomycetota; class Acidimicrobiia; order Acidimicrobiales; family Ilumatobacteraceae; genus UBA2093. The sequence continues at coordinate 1,049 of JBEDDY010000033.1, forward strand.
CCGACGTTTCGGTCACGGAAGTACCGACGGGTCCAGTCAGCGAGGTCCGAGGGCGTCATCGAGAGGCCGCCGGTTGAGAATCCGACGCTCCGGTACCTGCCCCTGAAGAAGGAGACCCCGTACCCGAGGTCATCAGTGATCCTTCGTTCGACGAGATCCTCGAATGTCGACCCGGTCAACCGCTCGAGCACGACACCGAGCAACACGAAACCGGTTGTCGAGTACTTGACGCGTGATCCGGGCCTGAACTCGAGAGGACGACGGCTCGCCCAGTAGACGACGTCTGCGGGGGTCGTGCCGTCCTCGAGAAGTCCGCTCGTCCGGTCGTACTCGGGGATTCCCGAGGTGTGGCTGAGCAGCTGACGGATCGTGATGCGGCCGTGCCTGAACCCGAGCCCGAGGTCGCCGATCTCGTCGTCGAGTTCCAGCCTGCCCTCGTCCTTGAGTTGCATGATGACGGTCGTGGTGAATGTCTTCGTCAAGCTTCCGATCTGGCTCGGCACGGTCGTCGCCTTTGGGTCTACCCCGGTGCGCACCTCCCAACTCTCACCGTTCTGGGTGGTGACGACCACACGGGTACCGCCGAGCCGAAGTTCCCGATCGAGAGAAGCAGTTGCCCGCTCCATCTGGGCGGCCCTCTGCATGTGCGTCGGCGAGGTGTTCCGCAGGAACGCCGTGATCTCGTTCCTCGGCTCGACACGCACGATCTTCGGGGCAGCGGACGGCGGGAGCGGGATGTCGCTCGATCCACGGAACAGGTCCAGCCTCGAACTCACGGGACCGGACATGAGTGCCGCGACAACGAAGAAGCCGACCAGGATCCGGGCGGTCATCGGACGGACGGACAGGTCGATGTCGCGACGCTTCTCGATCCAGCCGGTGCAGAACACGACGCCCGGGAGCAACACGAATGTCATGGCAATGATGACGACGGTCCGTGCTGGATCCGGAATGCGGTGAGGGACCAACTGCCACATCAACCACGCCACGCCCGGGTGCCACAGGTAGATGGTCAGTGGGTGACCGTTCAGGAAACGGGCAGGTGTGGTACGGGCGACCCACGACAGCATCCCGGGCATCTGGAGGAGCACGAGCATCCAGAAGCCCCCGACGAACATGTGGAGCACGTGGTCGTCATTGACCACCGTCGTCCCGTCCCGCCTCAGGAGGAGCCACGCGATTGTGCCCGCGAATGCTGCCATTGCAGGAAGACGAATCGTCCGCGGATCAGGTCGACCGGAGCGCAGCAGCGTCATTCCCCACATTGCGAACGTCGCATAGAGGATGACGTCACCCATCAGCCTGCCGTTGGGTCCCTCGTCCCAGCCGAGAGACCCGCACACGACAACAAGACACGAACCCGTTGCAGGAGCAACGTGCCCCCACTTTCGGGTGGCCGACAACAGCGCCGGGGAGAGCAGGAGTATCCACCAGTACGCCGTGAGGTACCAGAGAGCGGAGGTGAACCATGTACCGGCCAGATCGCTGTGCGGTTGGACGAACGGGAGGAAGAAAGTCCACAACGGTGAAGAGGAGGCCCCCGTGAATGTGGAGAGGGTCCACACGGCGACTCCGTAGGCCCACATCGGCCAGACGAGGCGCCTCACGCGGTTTCCCGTTTGGCTCCATGCACCGATGTGTGTGGTTGACCGTGCCATGAGTGCCCCCGAGACCGCAAACATCGCGGGAACCGCGGAAATCACCCACGTGGTCCAAGGCCAACCGCTCGCATGCCACGTGATGACCCGGGCGATCGCCAGGGCGCGGAGCCCGTCGAGTGCAGAGTCACGGTTGGTTCGTGTTCCCGGGACGGGAGCAGGAACCACGATCATGAGAAAACGGTAATGACGCACGGGTGCCTCATGACCGTGCGGTCGACAATCTGTTGCCTGCTCGTTGTCGTAGATTCGCCTGACAGACAGTCAGGGTTCACCGAGGTTGACGGTGGTCAATCTCTCCTGGTGACCCGGGGGGCGGGGCGGTCGACTGCCGGGGGCTCCTGTGTGGGCCATCCGAGGTACACGATGCCGATGACACGGTCGGATTCGTCGAATCCGGCGAACGAGGTGATTGCCGCGTTGGCTCCCTTTGCCGGTGATCCCCAGAGTGCGGCAAGTCCGTGCGCATGCGCGACAAGGAGCGCGTTCTGCAGACCGGCAGCAACCGCGTACAGGTTCTCCTCAGTCTCGGTGCCCGATTCGCCCGGGGCTGACGCAACGACCAGGCACACGGGGGACCGCCCGTACTTCGTGCGGGTCTTCTCCACCTTTGCCGTGTCGTCGCCGCGAACGGCCATCGCATCGGCGATGGTGTTGCCGAGAGCCGCGCGTGAATCACCCGTGACCACGCAGAACCGCGCCGGCCAGGTG
>JBEDDY010000034.1:0-5664 GCA_041176025.1 Actinomycetota bacterium
ATGTTCAGTCCCTCGCCCGGGTTGCGCTCGGCGTCCACGTTGAACTCGAAGTCGATGCGTGCGATGTCCTCGGCCGTGTCGGGGTAGCGCAGCACCACGCGCCCGGAGTGGGCCTCCCCGACCCGGTGGGGGTGCACGTACACCGACATGGCGATGTGGGCCTCGATCTCCGCCGGGAACCCGTGGTGCACGGCGATGCGCGTGATGCCGCCACTCGTGATGTTCAGCAGGCCCTCGCGCACGTTCGCGTAGTCGCAGAGCGACAGTGTGGTGAGGTCTATGCCTGTCGGTTCGATGGGGTCGAGGGGCATCGCCCCACCGTACCTATTTGACGGGGACGATGACGACCGGCACCTTGGCGTGCCGTGCGACGTAGTCCGTGGTGGAACCGAGCAGCAGGCCGGCGATGCCGCTGTGCCCGCGCGACCCGACGACGATCAGGTCGCATGTCTCGTCCATCAGTGCGGTGCGCGGGTCGACATGCACGAACTTCGGTTCGACAATGACACCTGAACCCTCCGCGTGCTTCCTCGCGTTCTTCGTCTCGGTGTCGAGCACGGTGCGCATCGAGGTGTCGTCGTCCGAGTACGCCACTGCCATCTCCGGCGGTGGGATGACCGGGTGCCAACCTGTCAGCAGCACCACGGTGTCTCCGCTGCGGGCGTTGTCGATGGACCACGCAACCGCCTTCTGCGAGTTGGCCGAGCCATCCACGCCGACGACGATGCGCTTGTTCTGTGTGTTGCTTCCCATGTGAATGACCGTACGCCCGTCGGCGCGGTTTGTGAAGGTGACGGATGTACCTCAGTTGTCACATGTCGTCGGCGTGGGTGCGGACCACTTGCGCCAGCGACCGACGACGCGGATGACGAATGTCACGACGACCCCGACAACGGCGAGTGCCGTGTTGGGCGCACCCAACCGTTCGCCCACGGCGACGATGACAGCACCCGTCAGGGCGGCCGTCGCGTAGATCTCCCGGTGCAGGACCGTCGGGATCTCGCGCACGAGGACGTCACGGATGATCCCGCCGCCGATGGCCGTCAGCATGCCGATGCCGCACGCACCGACAGTGCCGATGCCGTGGTCGAGAGCCTTGCTCGCGCCGGCGACGGCGAACAACCCGAGCCCCGCCGCGTCGAGAATGACGAGTGGCTTCGCGAGTCTCGTGATCGTGGGGTGCACGCGGAACCCGATGACACCGACGACGGCCGGTGTGACGAGGTAGCGCCAGTCGCCGAGGGCGGCCACCGGGGTTGCACCGATCAGCGCATCGCGGATGAAACCGCCGCCGAGTGCCGTGGCGCCGGCGATGAACACCACCCCGAACAGGTCGAGTTGCTTCTGCACACCGGTGAGGGCACCCGATGCCGCGAACACGGCTATGCCGACCAGGTCGAGAACGAGCAGGAGGGTGGATGTCGACATCGGGAACAACGGTAGGCGGTGGACCCGGGCCTATCGTTCATGCGATGTCAACGCGCGGCGCCCTCTTCCTCGACCTCGACGGCACCCTGGCGAACTCCGGCACGGGCATCACGTCGGCGCTGGACGAGGTGCTGGCCTCGATGGGGACCGACCTGTTGACGCAGGAGGAGAAACGGTTCATCATCGGCCCTGCCTTCCAGGTGACAATGCCGGTCCTGCTGCGCGCCCGTGGCCTGGACGAATCACTGAGCGACGGGGTGATCCACGAGTACCGCCGCATCTACACCGAGCACCACCTGCCGCACACCCCACGCATCGACGGCATCGGCGACGTGATCGAGGAACTCGCGAACCACTTCCTCCTGTCCGTCGTCACGGCGAAACCGGTGAACCAGGCAACCATCGCGGTGCAGTCACTCGACATGCACCATCTGTTCGAGGTGGTCATCGGGCCGCAACCGGACAGACCCACGCCGAAGGCACGTCTGCTGGAGGACGCTCTTGCGTTCCTCGGGACCAAGCACGGTGCGCGGCCGCACAACGACGCGTGCTGGATGATCGGCGACCGACACCACGACATTGACGCCGCCGTCGAGGTGGGTACCCGTTCGGTGGGCGTGCTGTGGGGCTACGGAGACGAGGCTGAGCTGACCTCCGCCGGTGCGACGGCAATCGCCCGGGAACCGGCGGACCTGCTGTCCATCCTGCTCTGAGCAGGGAACGAAAAGGGCCGGCCCGGGTTGCCCCGGACCGGCCCTTGTCGAGTGGTTGCTAGGCCCCCGTCTCGTCTTCCTTTCGGCGCGACAAGACGACGTAGCCGGCGCCCAGCAGCACCAGCACGAGGGCACCGATGCCCGCGTAGAGCGTGACGGAGGAACCACCGTCCGGGGACGAACCGCTCACCTTCACCAGCGGGGCCACCGTCTTCTTGATGGTGATCGGTGCCGCGATGGTCTTTCCGGTGGAGTCGGTCGCGACGACCGTGAGTTCCTCGGTGGAGGTTCCCACGGGGACGGTGACGAACTCGTCGGTCGGCCTCACCCTGATGGGACGGCGCCCGTTCTGCCGCAGGGTCAATGACCTGGCGGTGTTGACGTTTGCCGACGCTGCCGACACTGTCCCGTAGAGGTCGGCCACGGGGATCTGCACGGTGCGTGCGTCCTGGCGGGTCTCGATCGTCGCCGGGGCGTCCTTCACCGGTGCGAGCACGGTGACGAGGTCGTTGGACGACCCCTGTTCGATCGCGTTGCGGTAGGACTGATTGGCAGACGAGACAGGAGTAGTGGTCGACGGTGCGCCACCATCGGTTCCCGTGGTGGCGACCACGGACGTGGTCGGTGCGACAACCGTCGTGGTCGTCGTGGTGGGGAACGGCTTCTTCAGCTGGTCTGCGCCGAGGAACGGCTGGTCGCCGGCCTGCACCTTCACGAGGTCACCCTCACCGCCGTTGACCAGGAGAATCGCGGAACCGACCGAAGAGTCGTAGTCCTCGTTCGTGATCTGGATGTAGTAGGTGGTCCCGGCCTTCGCACTGAAGGACACCGACTCCCACTCGGTTGTGTCGCACCCGCAGTAGTAGCGGTCCTCCCACCACATTTCTGCTTCGTCCAGCAGTGTGGTGCTGCCGTCCTCGTTCCGCGTGGTCACACGCATCATGGCCGCGAAGTCGTATTCGGTGAGGCGGAACGATGCGTCACGGGGTTCCTCGGGCGTGTAGGTGAACCAGACACTGTGGAACTGGCCCGCATCCCGCGAGTTCGAGAACTCGATCCCCATCTCGCCCTGCTCGTTCGTGGCCGAGACGTTCGTGAACTCCACGGCACCGACGTTCGGGCCGATTGCCGGCGCATCGGCGAACTGGTCGTTCGACGGACGGTTCGGCATCGAGTCCGTGATCTCGAACGTCTGGATTGCCGAAGCGGTCTCGACGCCCCACTCGCCCTGTTCGTTGTAACCCTCCGCCTCGCATGAGGTGAGGGTGACGTACTGGCCGTTGGAGGGGAGATGGAAGGAACGATCACCCTTGTACGGGGACTCTTCCAGGTTGATGGGCAGCCAGGTCTCCCAGATGAATGCCCCGTTGCCGGCGGGCCTGTAGACGTCGACCTCGCCGTCCGACCAGACTTCCGAGAAACCTTCGGGCAGCGTCGGCTTCGTGCATGTTCCCGTCACGGAGACCCGTCCGCTGCCTGCAAACGCGGACGTGTCCACCGTTGCGGAGACACCCTCGTCCGCGCGGTAGGCGGAACCGCAGTTGTTGACGCAGAGAATGAAGTCCGGCTCGAGCGCGTCGTCGATCTTCATGTTGAGCTCGAAGAATCCCTCCCACGTGACCATGCTCAGGTCGATCACGTTGTCCTTGAACGGGAGGCGGATGTCGTCGTCCTCCGGGCCCCAGAACAACGGTTCGGCGTACACGCGCATGCGGTGGGCGCCGGGGTCGCAGTTGCGCAGTGTGGCCTTCTTCGACGCACCGTCGATGTCCAACTGTGGGTGGTGACACTCCGCACCGGAGCCCCCGCCGTTCACCACGTATTCGTGGGTCCCGACGAGCTCCGTGTCGCCCCAGAGCACGTCGTACTCACCGTCGGCGAGGAACGTCGTTGCGACCATGCGGGACGAGTACCTGGTGGACTTGAACTGCGAGAAGACCGGTACGTCGTTGTTGTCGTAGTCGTACACGACGAGTCCGAGGAGCGAGTCAGTCGACTTGCAGTCCGTGGCCACCGTGATGGTGACCAGGTTCGAGTTGCTGGGGGTGATCGGCGTGGTGATCATGTACGGACGGTCGGCGCCGCAGGTGTTCTCGGTCTCGTCCGGCCCCTGGCCGGCGGCCTCGCCCGTCAGCAGCTCGATGCGCTGGCTGTTCAGTTCGAACGCCGGGTTCGCGTAGTCCACGTCTGACCTGGCGCCCAGTGCGATGCTCCCGCTGGCGACGAGCCGGGGAAGACCGAAGCCGTCCGTCTGGTACGCACGCCATGCCAGCGGCTTGCCTTCGTCCCAGGACGACGGGGGAGTGACGCGGTCGTACTCCGCGAACACCTCGCCGTTCAGGGTCACGAACGCGAGTTCGTTGTCATCGATCTCGTAGATGTCGAACTTCCCGTCATCGCGCAGTGCAACTTCCATGTAGTCGGGTGTGCCGGCTGAGTTGATCGCCTCCTGACCGGCGGGGCTCGCGTACACCGTTGCGGACACGTCCGCCGTCCCGTCGGCCAGGTCGAGGAGTCCCTCACCGCGGAAGGTGGCGACATCCAGACCGTTCATCTTCTGCCCGACGGCGATCCGCACGAAGCGAGCCCCGCCGTTGTCGAGCACGGCCTGCGGGATTTCGAAGGAGGAACCTGACGCCGCGATCGACTCGACGAACTTCCCGTCACCGTCGAAGGTCGCGCCGACGATGCGGTCGAAGGACTCGCACAGCGTGACGGTCCTCGTGCCGGCGACGAAATTGGCCGCACACGGGACTTCCTGCACCGAGATGGTGGCAGCGAGGCGCTCGGACGTGGTCTGTGTCGTGGGAGTCTCCTCGCCGTTCGACGGGGTCTCTTCCACGGATGTCGTCGTTTCTTCGACTGTGATGGGGGTCTCCTCCACGGTGATGGGGGTCTCCTCGACCGTGGTCGTGGTCAACGAGGAGGCGAGTGCCTTGTACGTGAAGGACTGGGACCCTTCCTCTCCGAGCAACAGTTCCATGGTCTTGGTCGGGTTTCCGCCGAAGCCGGACGAGCCGTCGTAGTCAACTGCCTTCACGGCGTACGCGCGGATGTATATCGAATTCAATCCCGCCGTGTCGATGGAAACGGACTCACTGGTGCTGCTGCCATTGCGTTGGGATATCCCGGAGGTGTCACCGAGATCCCACCAAATGTGAACATTCGGGCAGGACGTGAGCACGCTGGTCCTCGGGTCCCATGAAATCGTGCACGAGACCTCGACTTCACTATTCGGGTCCACCGGCGCGGGTGTGTACGTGAAGGACTTCGACGTTGACACGGCGACATCGAAATCGATCGTGTTGGTCGATTCGCCTGATGCGTACGCCGCGGCTGACATGAACACGACAGCGCGCACCGTTGCGGAACTGTCGAACGTGACGACTTTGGCGGTGGCCCCGTCGTAGCGGGCATTGCCCTGGCCGTTGCCGTCCGCGTCGAGCACCTCGACGTTCATTCCGTAGCTGTCGCCACAGGACGTGAGGGTCTTTGATTCGGCGTCCCACAGCACATCGCACGT
>JBEDDY010000035.1:0-2847 GCA_041176025.1 Actinomycetota bacterium
CCAGCAATTGCAGGACATCGGCCGCTCTCTGTCGTACCGCGTCTGCATCCTTCAATTTCTGGGCGGCGCGCACCTGTGTGACGATGCGCGGGTTGCGCGCGAACCGGTCGGCGTGGCGCAACAGGAAGTCCCAGTAGAGCGTGGTGAACGGGCAGGCGTCATCACCGACGCGCTTCTTCCGGTCGTACGTGCACCCGCCGCAGTAGTCGCTCATGCGGTCGATGTACGCACCGCCGGCGGCGTACGGCTTCGTGGCCATCATGCCGCCGTCGGCGTGGAGAGTCATGCCGATCACGTTCGGGACCATGACCCATTCCGCCCCGTCCACGAACGATGACCACATCCAGTCGTTCAGTGCGCGCGGTTCCACGCCGGCAATCAACGCGAGGTTGCCGAGCACCATCAACCGCTGGATGTGGTGGGCCCAGCCGCGCTGCTTCACGTCGCCGGCGCACACACTGACGCACCGCATGCCGGTGGACCCGGGGTCGGTGAACGCCCGTGGCAGCGCCCGGTGCGCCCCGAGCTCGTTCTTGTCGAGATAGTCGGGCATCCACAGCCAGTAGAGACCGTGCACGTACTCGCGCCAGCCGATCACCTGGCGGATGAACCCCTCCGCGCTCGCGATCGGGACCCTCCCGTTGTCGTACGACCACTGCACCGCGTCGCACACGTCGGCCGGCATCAGCAGACCGTTGTTCAGGTACGGAGAGAGCATCGAGTGCGCGAGGTGCCAGTTGCCCGCGAGCATCGCGTCCTCGTGTGGGCCGAACGTCGGCAGCAAGTGCTCGACGAAGTGGCGCAGGTGGCGGAAAGCACCGGTGCGGGTGGTCGACCACCAGCCGACCGGTTCGTCGCCGGTGCAGTTGGCGGGCAGTTCGGAGATGACCGCCCTGTCGATGTCGTCGAGAAGGTCGCAGAGCGGTTCGCCCCACGGGTTCGACCCGTCACGCGGCGGCGGCTCCCTGTTGTCGGCGTCGAAGTTCCACTTTCCGCCCGCCGGTTCGTCCCCGTCCATGAGGTACCCGAGACGCACACGCTGGCGGCGGTAGAAGTCCTCCATCTTCAGGGTCTTGCGGGTGGCCGCCCATGCGGCGAACTCGCCGGGTGTGGTGAGGAATTGGTTCGATTCGACGGTCTCCACGCCCAGTCGTTCCATCAGGGCGCGTGCGGCCGTGCTGTTCGGTGCGGTTGCCGTGACGCGGGTGCCCGGGTGCTTGGTCATGTACCGGGCGAATCCCTCTGCCATGGTGGGCGCCTTCACGTACTCGACGACGAAACCGTCGTTGCGCAGTTCCTCGGCGAAATGACGCATGGACGAGATGATGAAGTGCAGCCGTTGACGGTGCCACGGCCGGCCGCCGATCTTGTGTGCCGATTCCACCATGAGGACACGGTGCGTGCGCGGCGATGCCTGCTTCAGTGCGCCGATGCGGACGTTCAGCTGGTCACCGAGGACCCAGACGGTGGCCTTCGGGCTCATGCAGCCGAGATGGATGACACCACGCGCACGGCGCGGTCGAATCCGTTGGTGACGAGTCGTTCGCGCAGGCGTTGGTCGGTGCACACGACGGCAAGGTCGCCACCGGCGGTGCGGGCACGGCCGGCCGCACCGAGGAGCAACCCGAACGCGGTGTCATCGATGGTCCCCGCCGTGTCGAGGTCCACGACACAGGTGGTGCCGCGTGTGTCCGCAGTGAGTCTGGTGAGTGCATCGCCGAAACGGGGAACCGTGGCGAGGTCGATGTTTCCCTCCACCACGAGGACGTGAACATCACCGACGGTGGTGCGCCGTGTGCTCAGGTTCATGGCGTCACGCTAGTGCCTGCCGGCGCCGTGTCGATCGGAGGTTCGATGGCCATGGTTGATGCGGCGACCAACGGAATGTCGATGCCGATGCGTCCGACCACGGGCAGCCGGAGCGTCACACGACGTCGGAGCCGCACCGTCACCGCCGTCCCGTCCGTGACCGTCCGTGCCGTGACCCCGGGGTGCCGGGAGGTGACGTAGTCCCCGGCGGTCTTCACGGGATCAGCCGAGACCGACGCGATCCGTGCGGTGGTGCGGGCCGTGTCATTCAGCGCGAGAGCGTCGAGGCACAACACGGTGACCCCGACGATGCACCCGACCATCGCCAAGACGAGCGGCACGACGAGCGCGAACTCGACGGTCGCCTGGCCGGAGTCAGAACTGTTCCGTGGCACGGTCGATGATGCCGCTGAACATGGTGTCGAAGAGCGAACCGATCCTGCCTGCGCCGCCGCCTGCGGTTGCCCATCCGATGGCGAGCAGAGCGATGACGGCTGCGACGAGGAGGATGAGGGCGTACTCGGTGGTGGCCTGGCCACGTTGGTTGTCGTTGTCCGGTTCCATTCGGTCCTTCAGAGGGTTGGTGTCGAGAGGCCGGCGAGTGCGGCGAGTGCCAGGGGCGCGATGCCGATGAGAAGGAACGAGGGGAGCGTGCACAAGACGAGCGGCGTCGTGCAGCGCACCGGGACCCGTGCAATGGCCGACTGAATGTGTGCCACCGAGGCCGCACGGAGGTCATCGGCGAGACGCATCATGGCGTCGTTCAGCGGCAGACCGTCACGGTGTGCGTCGAGAATCGTGCGCACGACCCCCGGTGCCACCTCTTCCAACGGCTGCAGTGCCACGGACAGCATGTGGCCGTCCCGGAGCATCGTGGAGACCTCGGCACAGCGAGGGTCGACCGTGGCGAGTGACCTGAAACCATCCGCCGCCGAGCCGCCGGCGCAGAGGTGAAGAGCGATGGTGGATGCAACGCGGGACCCGAACTCGAGGTGGGGGGAAGGCAGGACCGCACGGGCCACCATTGCGCGCATCCAT
>JBEDDY010000036.1:0-12517 GCA_041176025.1 Actinomycetota bacterium
CTCCTGCACCGTGTGCGGACGGCTTCAACAGTGGTGTTCCTCGACATCGACCGCGATCTGTCCGCCCCGCGCATGTCGGCGGCCCGCGAAGTCATGGCGGCGGTCGCCCGCGCCGCACGAATCGTCGGCCGGCCGGGTCGGATCGTCATCCAGACCCGTCAACCGGAACACCGTGTGCTGCGGGCCCTGGTTGACGGCGGGGTCGAGGAGTACCTCCGTGCTGACACCGAGATGCTGCGCGCGATGGGCCTGGCGCCCTTCGTCACGGTGGCTGTTCTGACCGCCGACGGCGACCTGACCGATTTGGTGGTACCGGAACGGTCGGGCATCGAATGGTCGCGGGACGGCGCGAGAATCATTGCACGAGCTGCTGACAGGGACGCCTTGCTGCAGTTCGTTGCTGACGTCCGCGCCGCAAGTCCTGTCCGCGTTCGCGTCGCGGTCAATCCTCCGCGTGTCTGACCGTCGTGCGGAACAGCCGGAAGCCCTTGCTGCTCCCGATGCGGACAGTCGGCCACCCGTTCCCCGTGAGCCACGTCTGCAGTGAGTCCGCCCCGAGGTTCTTGCCCACGACCATCAATGCCGTGCCTTCCGGGTGGAGCCTGCCGAGCCACTCCCGCAGAAGCACATGAAGTGCCTCCTTGCCGACGCGGATGGGCGGGTTGCTGCACACGAGCGAGATGACCGCGTCATCGGGCACCTGTCCGGGGTCGCAGGCGACGACATTCGTGAGGGAGTTCGCGCGCGCGTTCGCGGCGCACAGTTCCACGGCGCGCCTGTTCGTGTCGACGGCCCACACGCGCCGGCCCGGGAACAGGGCAGCCAGGAGCAGCGCAATCGGCCCGGCCCCGCACCCGACATCGACGAAATCGCCCCCGGGGAAGTCGTCGGTCGTCACCCGCAGATGGTCGAGAAGGATGGACGTTGCCTTGTCGAGCGAACCGTGGCTGAACACACCCGTGTCGGAGTCAACGGTGATGGGGCCGTCGGGACCGGCGATCTCGTATCTCACGACCCGCGACGGAACGGACGGTTCGGTCTCGAAGTACTGGGGATTCGTGTTTCCGGTGTCACCCACGGCAACACCCTATGTCGGTAGCCTGATTTGCGTGGGTTATGACATTCGCACCTTCGGTGACCCGGTCCTTGCGGCAGTGGCCGACGAGGTGGAGAACATCGATGGCAAGTTGGTGCGCCTGTCGCAGTCGATGCTGCAGGCCATGTACAAGGCCCCGGGTCTCGGTCTTGCCGCACCGCAGATCGGTGTCCAGAAGAAGATCTTCGTGTACGACATCGACGGCGAGCCCATCACACTCATCAACCCGAGAATCGTCGAGTCAGGCGGTGAATGGGTCTACGACGAGGGGTGCCTGTCCATCCCCGGTCTGTACGTGGAGATGCTGCGCCCGAAGCAGGTCCTGCTCGAGGCCCTCGACCTGAACGGCAACGAGATCAAGATCGAGGCCGACGAACTGCTGGCGCGTCTCTTCCAGCACGAACTCGACCATCTGAACGGAGTGCTCATGTTCGACCGGATGACCGAGGACCAGCGCAGGGAAGCCCTGGTCGAGTACCGGAAGCTGTCCGACGGTGACCTGCCACGCGGTGAGACACGCCACATCGCCCTGAAGTAGGCCCGTGTGCCCGGCAAACGACCAGTCGTGTTTCTCGGGACCCCCGCGGCGGCTGTCACTGTCCTCGATGCAATCGTCTCCGCCGGCCACCCCGTTCCGATGGTCGTCTCCCGTGCGGACGCACGTCGCGGTCGAGGCAGTTCCGTGTCGCCGAGCCCGGTGAAGGCCCGGGCACTCGAGTTGGGGTTGAGTGTCACCGACAATCTCGACGACCTCCGCGCCATGGACGTCACGCCGGACACGATCGCTGTCGTGGTCGCCTACGGTCGCATCATCCCTGCCGACCTGCTGTCCCTCATGCCCATGGTGAACGTCCACTTCTCGCTCCTGCCGAGATGGCGGGGTGCGGCACCGGTGGAACGCGCGATTCTCGCCGGTGACGCAGAGACCGGCGTCTGCATCATGCAGATGGAGGAAGGTCTCGACACGGGCGCGGTGTACGCACGTGAGTCGACGCCGATCACGGGCACGGAGACGTCGGAAGAACTGACGCAGCGACTCGCCGTCATGGGGGCGATTCTGATGTGCCGTGTCCTCGGGGACGAACTCCCCGTGCCCGTTCCGCAGACGGGGGAGTCCACGTACGCGAAGAAGATCACGACGGCCGACGCAGAGATCAACTGGCAAGAGACGCCGGATGTCACCGTGCGTCGTGTACGGGCCGTCAACGCCCACACGTTCGTCGACGGAAGGAGGGTCCGCGTCATCGATGCAGAGTCATCCACCGACGTCGTCCCTGCATCCCACATGGACGCGAACGGTCTGGTGGGCACTCCGCGCGGTTCGGTGCGACTGTTGAGAGTCCAGCCGGAGGGAAAGCAGGCAATGGCCGCGGGCGACTGGATTCGCGGGTTGAAGACCGTCTTCCCGGTGCGAATCGGGTAGGTACCCTGTCCTCATGTCGGCATTCGTGGCAAAGGTATTGACCGTCAGTGACGGAGTCACCCACGGTTCCCGCGACGACCTGTCCGGCCCGGCGTTGGTCGATGCGCTCAGGATCGCAGGTGCCGACATCGCAGAGTTGCGAGTGTGTGCGGACGGGGCAGAGGTTGTTGCGGCTGCCCTCCACGAGATGTCCACCGATTTCCGTGGCGTGATCGTCACGACGGGAGGGACGGGGTTCGCCCCTCGCGACGAGACTCCGGAGGGCACGCGGCTCGTGATCGAACGGGAGGCACCCGGCCTCGCCGAGGCAATGCGCGGCATCAGCCCGCTCGGCCGTCTGTCCAGGGGTATCGCGGGCATCGTGGGGGGTTGCATCATCATCAACACCCCGGGTTCCCCGAAGGGGTGCGTGGAACAACTGAATGCGGTCATCGACGTTCTCCCGCACGCGGTGGCCCTGCTCAATCAATTCCCGACCGAGCACTGAGCACTGCTCGCTAGCCTGTCGGGGTGCTGAAGCTCGTTCTCCCCAAGGGTTCACTCGAAAAGGCAACGTTCGACCTGTTCGAGGCGGCGGACCTCTCGGTGACCCGGTCGTCCGCGGTCGACTACAAGGCCACCATCGATGACCCCCGGATCGATGACGTGCGCATCCTTCGCCCGCAGGAAATCCCGATGTACGTGTCAGAGGGCCTGTTCGACCTCGGGATCACCGGTCGGGACTGGATCGAAGAGACCAACAGCGACGTCGTGAGTCTCGGTGAGCTGAAGTACTCGAAGGCAACGTCACAGCCCGTTCGTGTCATCGTGGCGGTTGCCAACGATTCCACGGCACAGTCCGTGGCCGATCTCGGTGACGGTGTCCGTGTGACCACCGAGTATCCAGAGATGACGCGGCGCTACTTCGCGCAGAGAGGCGTGAAGGCCGACATCAGGTTGAGTTACGGCGCGAGCGAGGCGAAGATCCCCGACATCGCCGACTGTGTCGTCGACATCACCGAGACCGGGAGGGCACTGCGTGCTGCCGGTCTGCGGATCATCGACACGATGCTGACGAGTTACACCGAACTCGTCGCCAACAAGTCCTCCTGGGAGGACCCGGCGAAGCGCCACGCGATGGAGCAGATCATGACCCTGCTCACGGGCACGCTCGAAGCACGCGGAAAGGTCCTGCTCAAGCTGAACGTCAGCGAGAAGCAGATGGAAGCCGTTCTTGCCCTGTTGCCTGCGGCCAAGTCCCCGACGGTTGCGCGTCTCGCGTCCGGCGATCTCGCCATCGAATCGGTCGTTCCGAAGGTGGGCATCAACACGCTCATCCCGGCGCTGATCGATGCCGGCGCATCCGACCTTCTCGAGATCCCCATCTCGAAGATCATCCACTGACGATGCCCACGGGTGTGATCGAGGAGTTCGACGATGCCGCCGGTCTCGGCGTCGTCCGCGGCGATGACGGTCAGTCGTGGCCGTTCCACTGCGTGTCCATCGTGGACGGCTCGCGATTCATAGAGGCCGGCGTCCGGGTGTCGTTCGGCACGAGGTTCCACGTGGCCCGCATGGAGGCCGTGGAGATCGTCCGGCTCTAGTCCGGCTTCCGGGCGAGGTCCACGTAGGCCATGCGAATGGTCGCAAGTGCCGTGGCGAGAATTTCGTGGTGCTCGCCGAGACGCTCGCCGAGCCCGTCCACCAGACAGGCAACGGCGTCGATGGCAAGTGCGGCCTCCGGGAGCCTGGGTGGCTGGGAGGTCAGGTGGATGGCGGCCAGTTCGTAGAGACCCATGGCATGGTTGGCCACGACCATGTCGGCAGGTGCCTCCGCCAGGCGCTCCCTGGACTCGGCAAGGGCCGCCTCCAGCTCTTCGGGAATGGTGTTGTCCTCGCTCATCGGGCGGTACCCTATCTTTCGTCATACACGCGAAGTGGGGTCACGGCCCCCACCTGGCCACAGGAGCAACCGGTCCGCCGGCTGCCGGAGTGAACCGGGTCGAGAAGGCGAGCGACACTGTCGCTCTATGTCTGCTTTGCCGTATGCGCGCAAAGCCGCCACGGCGGAAGACATAGAGGAGGGCAAAGCCCATTGCACAGGAGTAAACGGTCATAGCTACGCCGCAGAACGAACCTCGCTACAACGAGCGCATCCGTGCGCGCGAGGTGCGACTCATCGGACCGGACGGAAGCCAGGTCGGTATTCGCAGCACCGCTGACGCATTGACGTTGGCGCGCGAACTTGACCTCGATCTCGTGGAGGTGGCATCACAGGCGAACCCGCCGGTGTGCCGCATCATGGATTACGGCAAGTTCAAGTACGAAGAGGCGCAGAAGGCAAAGGAATCCCGCAAGAAGACGAGCCACGTCACCGTCAAAGAGGTGAAGTTCCGTCCGAAGATCGGCAAGGGTGACTTCGACACGAAGGTCCGCCACATGCACGATTTTCTGGCGGACGGCCACAAGGTGAAGGTCACGTTGCAGTTCAGGGGTCGCGAGATGGCGCACCCGGAACTCGGATCCCGGATCCTTGATGCGGTTCTGGAACAACTCGGGGACATGGCCAAGGTGGAGACACAGGCCCGTCTCGAGGGACGGAACATGACCATGGTTCTCTCTCCCGACAAGAAGGCAGCGCCGAAGAAGTCGTCAGACAAGGAAGAAAAGTCGTCAGACAAGGAAGCGGCCGGGGCCGAGAGCCCCGCTCCCGCGACCGACGAGCAGTAAAGGAACACGAGATGCCCAAGATGAAGACAAGCAAGACCGCGGCGAAGCGGTTCAAGAAGACAGGGTCGGGCAAGTTGCGCCGTCAGCAGGCCAACCGCCAGCACCTCTTCGAGAAGAAGTCGAGCACGCGCACGCGCCGCCTTGCCGGTGACCGCGACGTCCACTCGACGGACGAGAAGAAGATCAAGCGCCTGCTGGGCGAGCGCTGACACAGGAACGCAGGAAAGGACACATCACATGGCACGCGTCAAGAGGGCAGTACACGCCCGCAAGAAGCACCGCGCAGTACTCGAACAGGCGAAGGGCTACTACGGCAACAAGAGCCGTTCGTTCCGCGCCGCGAACGAGCAGGTTCTGCACTCCGGTCAGTACGCATTCCGCGACCGTCGCGCGAAGAAGGGCGAGTTCCGCCGTCTGTGGATCCAGCGCATCAACGCTGCATGCCGCCAGAACGACATCAGCTACAGCCGCTTCATTGCCGGTCTCAACGCAGCAGGCATCGAGGTCGACCGCAAGATCCTCGCGGACATCGCGGTCTTCGACGCCGAGGCGTTCACCGCTCTGGTGGTCTCGGCGAAGGCTGCACTGGCCTGAGACCGAACAACCTCTCATCCTCGAACCCCCGGGTTCAGACACTGCGGCGCCTCATCGGGCGCCGCAGTGCTCGTTCCGAGGCAGGTTTGTTCGTCGTGCAGGGCAACGTCCTCCTGCAGGAGGCTCTTGCCGCCGGTGTGGACATTCGCGAGGTCTACGTGCGCGACGGTGAACCCGACCCCCGCGGGGTGAAGGTGGTGCCGTTCGTGCTGGATGCACGCACGTTCGACTCCGTGAACGACACGGTGGCGCCGCAGGGGGTCCTCGCCGTCTGCGCGATCCCGCACCACCCGGCACCGGTCATCAACGAAGACAGTTGGTTCGTCGTGGCCCATGAGATCTCCGATCCCGGGAACCTGGGCACCATCATTCGGTCGGCGGAAGCCGCCGGAGCCACGGGCGTCTACGTCACTCCGAACACGGTCGACGTGCACTCGCCGAAGACGGTCCGGGCGACGGCGGGTGCGCTGTTCCACGTTCCCGTCCGCGAGGTGGGCTCGCTCGACGAACTGCGCGGGTTGGGGCTCGCCCTCGTCGGCACGTCGTCACACGGTGATGCCCGTTCCATCTATGACGCGTCATTCGCAGGCCCCATCGCGGTTGTCCTCGGCAACGAGGCCCACGGCCTTGCACCTGACGAGCCGATCGACGAGTGGGTGACAATTCCCCACGCAGGCCGTGCCGAGAGCCTGAACGTTGCCATGGCGGCATCTGTCGTCGCCATGCAGGTCAGCCACGCCCGTCGGCGTGGCTAATCGTCCCCGTCATCGAACGGTCGCGGGGCTAGCGTTTCCCACGTCATGAGCGCCCAGAACAACCCCCAGAGCGCTGCCATCGAGTCCGCAGTGGCGGAGGCAGTCGCCCAGATCGGTGCCGCATCGTCCATCGAGGACCTGCGGATCGTCGTCAATGCCGCGACGGGGAAGAAGGGTTCGCTGGCCGGCATCAAGGCCGGGCTCGGGAAGATCGCCGACGTCGAGGAACGAAAGCTTGTCGGTCAAGCCGTCAACGATGCCCTCGTCCGGGTTCAGCAGGAAGCCGATTCCCGTACCGCCGACCTGAAGCGTGCGTCATTCGCTGACTCCATCGCGGCTGACCGTGTCGACATGTCCGAACTTGCCCTCGGTGCACAGACGAGCAGCAGGCGCGGTCGCACGCATCTCGTGACGCAGTCCATCGAACGCCTCGAGGACGTCTTCATCGGTCTCGGTTTCCAGATCGCCGAGGGTCCCGAGGTCGAGACCGACTTCCACAACTTCGAAGCCCTCAACATGCCGCCCTCGCACCCGGCACGCAGCATGTGGGACACCTTGTTCATCGATGCAGACCCGCAGGGCAGCGTGGTGCTGCGCACGCACACGTCCCCCGTGCAGATCAGGGTCATGCAGGAATGGCCGCCACCGATCTATGCGGTGATGCCCGGTCGCGTGTTCCGCAAGGAGACGCCGGACGCAACCCACATGCCGGTCTTCTACCAGATCGAGGGTCTCGTCATCGACCGCAACATCACGTTCGCCGATCTCGCCGGGACAATCGAGTCGTTCACGAAGGCGTTCTTCGGCGACGGTTTCACCAGCCGCCTGCGTCCCTCGTACTTCCCCTTCACCGAGCCGAGTGCCGAGTTCGACATCCGGCGGCATGACGGTTCGTGGATCGAGCTGGGTGGCTGCGGGATGGTTCATCCCCGCGTGCTCGCGGCTGCCGGACTCGACCCGGAGGAGTGGAGCGGGTTCGCCTTCGGCTTCGGCATCGACCGCATGGCCAAGGAACGCCACGGCATCGAGGACATCCGCGAGATGTACTCGAATGACGTCCGCTTCGTGGAGCAGTTCTCGTGAAGGTTCTGCTGTCGATCCTCAGGGAGATGGCCGACATCCCGGCAGACCCGGAAACCATCGCAACCGCTCTCAACCATCTCGGTCTCGCCGTCGAGTCCGTCGACATCGTGGGCACCCCTGTGCCCGGAGTCGTCACGGCGCGCATCGTTCGCACCGAGCAGCACCCCGATGCCGCCAAGGTCACGCGCTGCTGGGTGGACGCCGGCGACGGCACCGAGCGCCACGTGTGGTGCGGCGCCACGAACATGGGACCCGGCGACATCGTTCCGCTCGCGACACTCGGCACGAAGATGCCCGACGGCCGCGAGATCCTGAAGCGCGGGATTCTCGGCATCGATTCCGAGGGCATGCTCTGCTCGCCGGTGGAGCTCGGCATCGCCGAGGAAGCGTCCGGTCTCCTCATCCTCCCGCCGGACACGAAGCTCGGCGTCAGTCCCTTCGATGCCCTCGGCATCGAGCACGACGTGGTGTTCGACCTGGACCTCACCCGCAACCGGCCCGACTGCTGGGGACACCTCGGAGTCGCACGTGACCTTGCGGCACATTTTGGTGTGATCCTCCGCGGGCCGCGCGTCGATTCCGTGAAGACCGGTCCGTCACGGACGGTGCCGGTCACGATCTCTGCCGGCGAGCGCTGCGGGATGTTCTCCGTGTCGGTCATCAGCGGTGTCACCGTCGGTCCCTCGCCGCAGTGGGTGGTCTCGAGGCTCCAGCACCTGGGGATGCGCAGCATCAGCAACGTCGTCGATGCGTCGAACCTGGTCATGCTCGAGTGCAACCAGCCGAATCATGCGTACGACCACTCGGTCGTGTCATCGTTCGACATCCGCCTCGCCCGTGAAGGGGAGACGCACCGCACCCTCGACGGAGTGGACCGGACTCTTCGCATTGACGACCTTCTCATCTGCAACGGCGCCACCGGTGAGGCCGTGGGTCTCGCCGGGATCATGGGCGGTCTCGAGTCCGAAGTCACTGAGTCAACGACCGAGCTGTCGCTGGAGGTCGCGTGGTTCGAACCGGACCCGATCCGACACAGCGTGAACCGGCACAACCTGCGCAGCGAGGCGTCGGTGCGTTTCGAGCGCGGTGTCGATCCGCACGGAGTGGACGTCGCCGTGAAGCGCTTCGTCACGATCCTGTCCGAGACATGCCCGGGGATCACTCTGCACGAGGGTGCGACACGTGCCGAGTCGGCGTCCATGCCGCAGCAGGTCCGTGTGCACGTTCGTTCGTCGCGCGTGAGGCGCAGCCTGGGCATCGAGCCGACAGGGGAGCGCATCAAACAGCTGATTGAACCGATCGGCTTCGGCGTGACACCGGCGTCCGACGGTGCCGATGTCGTCGTCCCGAGTTTCCGTCCGGACTGTGTCGAGGAGATTGACATCATCGAGGAGATCGCCCGTCACCACGGGTATGACGCACTCGGCAAGTCGGTCCCCAAGTCGGCGGTCCACGGTCGTCTCTCGAACATGCAGCAACGTCGTCGTGCCCTCCGCCGCGTTCTCGTCGGTCTCGGCCTCGACGAAGTCATGCCGATGCCGTTCCTGGCCCCCGGCGACCTGTCGGCGCTCGGCCTCCCCGAGGACGATGTCCTGGTGATCGCGAATCCGTTGGTCGCAGAGGAATCGGTTCTCCGCACTTCGTTGCGACCGGGCCTGCTCCGTGCAGTCTCCTACAACCAGTCCCATCGTGCCCCGCGCATCGGCCTGTGGGAGATCGGTCACGTGTACCCGAAGTCGAGGAACGCGCTGCCCGACGAGACCGAGCAACTCGCGATCGTGGTTGCTGGTGGAACGGCCGAGACGGCACTTGCCCAGTGGAACGCGGTGTGCGATGCGCTGTCGGTGGGCGCCCAGCTCGACCAGTCCCGTGTGCCCGCCGGCCTCCACCCGACGCGGTCGGCAACGCTTGCCCGCGGGAAGAAGGTCGTCGGTGTGGTGGGCGAGATCGATCCCGTCATCCTCGACTCCCTCGGAGTCGAGGGACGAGTCAGCATCCTCGAGGTGGACCTCACCACGATCCTGAACGAGGACCCGAAGCCCACCCAAGCACGGGAACTCAACAGGTTCCCCTCCAGTGACATCGACCTCGCCTTCATCGTCCCCGATGACGTCCCGGCCCAGAACCTCCAGCGAGCTCTCCGGCAGGCCGCGGCAAAGCGTCTGGTGGCCATTGACCTGTTTGACGTCTACAGGGGCAATGGCGTGGCAGACGGTTCGCGCAGCCTCGCCTTCCGCCTGCGCCTCCAGGAACCGGGTGGAACGATGACGGAGGCAGCAATTGCCGAGGTCCAGGAAGCCTGCCGCCAGGCAGCCGCGAAGATCGGGGCCGAGCTGCGGGCCTGACCCCGAAGGGTCATTGCATACTTATGCAGTCAACTGTATAGTAATGCATATATGGTCACAGTAGGCATCATTGGCGCATCCGGCTACACGGGGGTCGAATTGCTCCGTCTCGTCGCGGCGCACCCGAACTTCGATCTCAAGTACGCGACGGGCGACACGCAGGCCGGGACGCTCGCGAGCTCGCTGTACCCGTCCCTCGCGGTCGCGTACCCGGACCTTGTCTTTTCTGAGTACGACCCGGCATCAGTGGAGGGACTCGACCTCGTCTTCCTCGGTCTCCCGCACGAAGCGTCGATGGAGATCGTCCCGCAGATCAAGGACAAGGTGGGCTGCATCGTCGACCTGTCGGCCGCATACCGCATGAAGGACGCATCTGTGTACCCGAAGTGGTACGGGTTCGAGCACACGCAACCGGTCGAACTCGAGCGTGCCGTGTACGGCCTGCCCGAACTGTTCAGGGAGGACCTGAAGGGCGCAAAGCTCATCGCGACGCCCGGATGCTACGTGACGGCGGCAACCCTTGCCCTGGTCCCGTTGCTGCGCACCGGTCTCATCGCCGACACCGGCATCATCGTCGATGCCGCCTCCGGCGTGAGCGGTGCCGGCAGGTCCCCGAAGCACGGATCGTTGTTCTGCACGGTCGACGAGGATTTCACCGCGTACGGCCTGCTCGACCATCGTCACACGCCGGAGATCGAGCAGAACCTGGGCGCCCAGGTCCTCTTCACGCCGCATCTTGCCCCCATGAACCGGGGGATCCTCGCCACGTGCTACGCGAGGCCCGTCGGGAAGGCGACGACGGCATCGTTGCTGGCGACGCTCGCGTCGTTCTACAGGAACGAACCGTTCGTCACCGTCAACACGAACTCGCCGAGCACGAAGGCCACCCTCGGCTCGAACGCCGTGCACATCACGGCTCGTCTCGACGAGCGCACCGGCACGGTGATGGTGATCTCTGCCATCGACAATCTCACCAAGGGTGCGTCGGGCGGTGCCGTGCAGGCCGCGAACGTGGCGCTCGGTCTCGAGGAGACCGCCGGTCTCACGAACGTGGGGGTGTACCCGTGAGCAACTTGACGACAGCAGAAGTGCTGGTGGAGGCTCTGCCGTACATCAGGCGGTTCGCCGGCCGGACGGTCGTCGTGAAGTACGGCGGCAATGCACTGGCCGGTACGTCCGAGCACGATGCCCTCGCGTTGTTCGCCGAGGACATCGTCCTCATGCACACGGTCGGCATCAGGCCGGTCGTCGTTCATGGTGGGGGTCCGCAGATCAACGACCTCCTCTCGAGGCTCGGGATCGAGTCCTCGTTCGTCAACGGACTGCGCGTGACCGATGCGGCCACGATGGACGTCGTGCGGATGGTGCTGAACGGCCAGGTGAACCCGCAGATCGTGAGTGCCATCAACACCCACGGGAACATCGCAGTCGGACTGTCCGGCGAGGACGGGCGCATCCTGCACGCGACGCCCCGTGACCCCGCGCTCGGTTTCGTCGGTGATGTCGCGAAGGTCCGGCCGGAATTGATCCAGAGCGTTCTCGACGACGGCTTCGTCCCCGTCATCTCCACCGTCGGCGTCGACGGTGACGGCCAGCCGTACAACATCAATGCTGACACCGCAGCGGGAGCAATCGCAGAAGCGCTCAAGGCAGAAAAGATCGTGTACCTCACGGACATCGCCGGCCTGCGGCGTGACGTGTCTGACGCTGCATCGCTCATCCAGCGCACGACGGTCAGTGAGCTGGAGAAGTTGATCGCGGACGGGACCATCGCCGGCGGGATGATCCCGAAGGTGCAGAGCTGCATGCAGTCGGTCCGTGGTGGCGTTCGCAGCGCCCACATCCTCGACGGCCGCATCGCCCATGTTCTCCTGCTCGAACTCTTCACGGACGAGGGTGTCGGCACCATGATCACCGGAGGACCACAATGAAGCACGCATTCCAGGACGACCCGACCCCGAAGCAACTGCTCGGCGGCCAGGATTTCTGCCCGTTCATCCCCGTCTTCGGCGCGCCGAAGGTGATGTTCGAGAAGGGCAAGGGAACCGAACTGTGGTCGAGTGACGGCAGGCGGTACCTCGACTTCCTCAGCGGCATTGCCGTCGTCTCCCTCGGGCACTGCAACCCGGCGGTCTCCGATGCCATCGCAGACCAGGCGCGGACGTTGATGCACGTGTCGAACTTCTTCTCGAACCCCGTCGCCACGGAGGCCGCGATGAAGATCAACTCGCTGATGCGTGACGCGGGGGCGGGGGACGGCCAGGTGTTCTTCTGCAACTCCGGTGCGGAGGCGAACGAGGCCGCCATCAAGATCGCACGCAAGTTCGGGGGAAGGGGTCGTCATGCGATCGTCTCCGCGTACGGCAGTTTCCACGGGCGCACGCTTGGCGCCCTCGCACTGACCGGCCAGCCGGCAAAGCACGAGGTTTTCCAGCCAATGCCGGAAGGCTTCCGTTATGCGACCTTCGGTGACATCGCATCGCTCGAATCGGTGATCGATCCGTCGGTCTCC
>JBEDDY010000037.1:0-15011 GCA_041176025.1 Actinomycetota bacterium
GCCGTGCATGCTCCCGTAGCTCAATTGGATAGAGCAGCGGCCTTCTAATCCGCAGGTTGCAGGTTCGATTCCTGCCGGGGGCGCCAGTTCAGACGAGGATGATCGATGTCCCGTCCGGGACCGATCTTGCCAGTCTCGCGTCAGCCGTGAGCAACGCGCACCCTGCGGCCCTGGCCACCGCAACATGCGCGGCGTCGTACGGGGTGACCGAGGCGCGCATGCGCCAGATCTCGTCCGTGAGCGCCTGCAGGGGCACGAAGTCAATGGAGATCCGGCCGAGAATCTCCACCGACCTGTCGATCCGGCGCGCCGACCGGGGGTGCCGCATCGCGATCTTCCGCAGCGCGTTCAGTGCTTCCGGGACGATGAGGTCCGTGGCGATGAGTTCGTCGTCGAAGTAGTCGGAGGCGGCGGCGAACCGCTCGGTGTTGAGCAGGAACTCCACCAGGGCCGAGGTGTCGATCGCCTTCATCGACCGCGGCGACCGTCGTCGATGGCGTCGAGGATCTCCTTGTTCGTGACGTCGACGCGCGGCATTGCGGCGACTTCCTCGAGCCACGCCGTCATGCGCGGGCGGCGCAGTTCCTTGCGGATCGCAGTGAGCACGAGGTCGCTGATGGTGCAACCACGCTGCGCGGCCACCTCGCGCAATTCGTCATGGAGTTCGTCGGGGACATTCTTCACCTGCAGGGCGGCCATAGCATGATTCTAGCATGACGAGAGCATGACATTTCTCGTCGGGGAATCGTCCGTTGGCACATGCACCTCGTACACTCCACGACGTGGATTTCAAGAAAGATGACATCGTCATCTACCCCCAGCACGGTGCATGCAAGGTCAAGGGGGTCAAGAAGCTCGAGTTCCCCGGTGGCGGCAAGAAGGAGGAGTACCTGATCCTCGAGACCGTCATCAACGAGATGACGCTCCGCGTTCCCACCGCCAAGCTCGATGAAGTGGGCGTGCGCCCGCCGGTCAACCCTGACGAACTGGAAGACCTCGTGGCCGTTCTCTCGAAGGCCGACCCGCGCGTGCCGTCGAACTGGTCGCGTCGCTTCAAGAACCACCAGGAGAAGCTGAAGAGCGGCGACGTGTACCAGGTGGCAGAGGTCGTGCGTAACCTCGCGGCCCGCAACCGGGACGCCTCGCTGTCTGCTGCCGAGCGCACCATGTACGAGCGCGCACGCGTGAACCTGATCTCCGAGATTGCACCCGCACTGAAGGTGTCGAACGAGGAGGCGGAGAAGTTCCTGAACTCGGCCCTCGAGAAGGGCGTCCTGAAGCCGGCCAAGGTCGCCAAGAAGAAGGCGGAGGCGCCGAAGAAGAAGGCCGCCGCCGAGGATTCCGACGACGACCCCGAAGACGACTGACAGACATGGCCCGTCTCGGGTACTGCGGTCTCGGTGTCATGGGTGCGCCCATGGCGCGCCATCTCGCCACTGCCGGCCACGACATGGTCGTGTACAACCGCACGGGGGCGAGGGCGCTCGAGTGGGTCGCCGCCAACGGGGGACGGGCGTTCCCCACACCCGCTGAGGTTGCCGCCGGGAGCCAGATCGTCTTCCTGTGCGTCGGCAACGACGATGACGTGCGCGAGGTCATGCTGGGTGACGGCGGCGTTCTTGACGGCGCCCACGAGGGACTCGTCGTCGTCGATCACACCACGACATCGGCGGAACTCGCCATGGACATGGCCAAATCCTGTGAGGCCCACGGAGTGGTCTTCGTTGATGCGCCTGTGTCGGGTGGCCAGGCGGGTGCCGAGAACGGCGTTCTCACCGTCATGTGCGGTGCCGACGACGAACTCACGTTTGCCGCCGTCTCGGGGGTCATGGATGCGTACTCGCGCTCGTGTGTCCGCCTCGGCAAGGTGGGCTCCGGTCAGCTCGCCAAGATGGTCAACCAGATCTGCATCGCCGGTCTGGTGCAGGCACTCAGCGAGGGTGTCGCGTTTGCCCGGAACGCCGGTCTCGATGCGCATGCAGTCATCGATGTCATCAGCAAGGGTGCCGCCCAGAGCTGGCAGATGGAGAACCGCGCCCACACCATGATCGACGGCAGGTTCGACTTCGGTTTCGCGGTGGAGTGGATGGTGAAGGACCTCACCTACGCAATCGCCGAGGCGCACAGCAACGGGTCTCAGGTGCCCGTCACCGAGCAGGTGCTGTCGTACTACCGCGAACTGATGGACGCGGGCCGGGCCCGCTACGACACCAGCAGTCTCGTCACGCGGCTCCCGCGCTGAGCCTCACCTGCCGCTGGCGGCGGCGGCGAAGACGTCGAGCAGGGTGTCGATCTGTGCGTCGGTGATCACGAACGGCGGGCAGAACGTGTTGCAGTCGTTGATGGCACGCGTGATGGCGCCGAGCTCCAGCATCCGGTCGCGGATCTTGATGGCGTCCTGGTCCGGCTTCAGCGCCGCGGCCCACACCGCGCCGCGCCCGCGTGCCGCTGCGATGGTGCCGTCGTTCGCGAGCGCGGTCAGACCCTCGCCGAGACGTTTTCCGATCTGCACGGAACGCGCGAGGAGACCCTCGCTCTCGATGATCTCGATGTTCTTGAGTGCCGCCGCGCACACTGACGCGTGGCCCGAGTACGTGTAGCCATGGCGGAGGATGAAGTTGGGGTCCGACTCGAGCGGTGCAGTCACGCTCGGTGCGCACACCACACCGCCCAGGGGCTGGTAGCCGCTCGTCACGGCCTTCGCGAACGTGATCATGTCCGGGATCACTCCGTAGTGAGCGGCACCGAACCACTCCCCGAGACGGCCGAACCCCGTGATGACCTCGTCGTAGATGAGGTATGCACCGTGCTGGTCGCACAGCTTGCGCAGGCCCTGCAGGTACTCGACCGTGGCGGGGAACACCCCGCCGGCACCCTGCACGGGTTCCGCGATGACTGCCGCGAGACGACCCTTGTTCTTCTCCATGGCGACCGACATCGCCTCGATGTCGTCGGCATCCACCTGGATGACGTCGTCGAGCAACGTGCCGTAGCCCACCTTGTTGGGTGCGATGCCCTGGGCACTGGTTCCGCCGTAGTTGGTGCCGTGGTAGCCGCGCGTGCGGCTGATGATCACCGTGCGCTCCGGGTGGCCTGCCTGCACGTGGGCCACACGGGCCAGCTTCATTGCCGAGTCAACGGCCTCCGAGCCACTGCCGCACAGGAAGACACGTGCACCGGCGATGGGGGAGAGCGACGAGATCTTCTCGCACACGGCGTCTGCCGGGTCGGTGGTGAACGGGTCGAACGCCGAGTACGCCTCGAGCGTCGTCATCTGCTGGGCGACCGCATCGGCCATGTCACGCCGGCCATGCCCGACGGCGCAATACCAGAGGCTCGCCATCCCGTCGATGAGTTCGCGGCCGTCCGCCGTGGTCACGGTGGCGCCCGCGCCACTCACCAGGCGGATGAACGAGGGTCGGGCGGGCTTGGCAAAGGGGTGCAGGAATGCGCCGGTCATGGGCCAACCCTACGACAGGTTGCATTTCCTGGTTCGGGAAGTAAGAATGAGAATCGTTCCCAAATGGGTGAGGTTCATGAAGCGGAAATTCGGATACACGGCAGGCCTGGTGATCCTTCTCACGGTGCTGCCTGCATGCGGTCCGAAGAGCGTGCAGTCCACCAGCGACATCGTCGTCACCAACTCGGTGCTCGCTTCGATCGTGCAGGAGGTCGTGGGGGATGCGGCGCGCGTGGTGAGCATTGTCCCGGACGGCAAGGACCCGCACGAGTACGAGCCGTCGGCAGGGGACATTGCGCGGATCACCTCGGCGAAACTGGTTGTCGCAAACGGTTTCGGTTACGAACCGACTCTGGAGGACGCGGTCGCTTCGGCACGCGCGGACGGGGTGCCGGTGTTCGATGTCGAACGGGAACTTCCCGGACTCGCCGGCAACGACCCGCACTGGTTCACCGATCCGCTCATGGCCGTGACGGTTGCCGAGAAGCTGGCACCCGTTCTGGAGACGGCGCTCGGTGTGAGTCTTGACGAGTCGTATTCGTCGGCTGTCGCAGTTCTTGAGGCTGTGGCTGATGAAGGTGCGAAGGCCATCGGTGCATTGGGGGCCGGTGCCGGCACGGGTCCGTGCACGTTCGGGAGCGAGCACGTCTTCCTCGGTCCGTTCTCCGGACGGTTCGGTTGCCCGGCATCGGCGGTGCTTCATGCCGGTTCCGCGGGTCACGACTCCGAGCCCTCTGCTGCCGAAATCGAGGATTTCGTCGCATCAATCGAGAGCAACAGGGTGACCGTGCTCGTGGAGGACGTGTCCGAGCCATCAAAGGTGTTGGCGCGGGTCGCGGACCAGATCGGTGTGCGTGTGGTCCGGGTGAACGTCCATGCGATGGGTGATGCAGTGGCCTACCGTGACTACGTCATGAACATCGTCGGGGCCCTCGTGGACGGGTTCGAATGAACGAGCTGATCCGACCGTTCGTGGACAACGAGTTCATGCGGCACGCCCTGCTCGCCGGGGTGCTGGTGAGCATCCTGTGCGCGTGCGTCGGCACGTTCATGGTGCTGCGCGGGCTCGCATTCGTCGGTGACGCCCTGGCCCACGGCGTCCTTCCCGGCATCGCCATCGCGACGTTGCTAGGTGCGCCCGCATTCGCCGGTGCCGCCGTGGGCGCGCTCGTGATGATGGGAGGGGTCAACGTGGTGCAGAGGCGCACGCGTCTGTCGCCCGACACCGCCGTGGGTCTGCTGTTCGTGGGGATGTTGGCACTGGGCGTGATCATCACGTCACGGTCGGCATCGTTCTCCGGCGACATCACACACATCCTCTTCGGCGAGATTCTCGCGGTGGACACGACCCAACTTGTGTGGATTGCGGTCGCGACGGTTCTCGTGGGGGTGACCACCTGGGTCCTGCGCCGGCCGTTCCTGCTGCTCAGCATCGACAACGACCTTGCGGACACCTCGGGCTTCCGCAGCGGTCGCTACAACACCGTGATGCTGGTGCTCATCGGGGCCGTCGTCGTGGCATCGTTCCAGACCGTCGGCACTCTGTTGGTCTTCGGGATGCTCGTGGCGCCTGCTGCCACTGCGGCTCTCGTCACCCGGAGGCTGGGCACGATGATTCTCGTCGCCGCGACGATTGGATCGATGAGCACCTGGGTGGGTCTGCTGGTCAGCTACCACGCCGGTCTCGCTGCAGGGGCAACGGTGGTCGTCACTGCCGTCTGCTTCTTCGTGGTTGCCCTCGTCGTGCGCGGTGGCACGTCCGGTTTCGTCTCTGCCCACCCGTCGCACTCGGGTCATGCTCACGTGGGGCACGACCACTGATGGCCTTCATCGAGACAGAGGACCTTGCCGTCGGCTTTGACCGGCACGTTGTGGTGGACGGCATCACGCTGAACGTGGAGCCGGGCGGACTCGTGGTGTTGATGGGCACCAACGGGTCGGGAAAGAGCACCATGCTGCGCACGCTCGCCGGCCTGCTCGAACCCATGGCCGGGGAGGTGAAGGTGCTGGGCGACTGGCCCGGTCATCACTCGACCCGTGTCGCCTACCTGCCCCAGCACCCCCGTTCGTTGGCGACTCTGCCGTTGCGCGCGCGCGACGTTGTTGCCATGGGTCGCTATGCCTCGCAAGGGTTGTTCCGGCGGACGTCAGGGGCCGACCGGGAGGCGGTGGAGACGGCGATGACGCGGATGTCCGTGACTCAGTTCCGCGACAAGCCGCTCCACGCGCTCTCCGGTGGGCAACAGCAACGCGTGCACCTTGCACAGATCCTTGCGCGCGGGGCCGACGTCGTCCTCCTCGACGAGCCCACGGCGGGACTCGATGCCCAGGGTCGCAAGGCCGTTGCACGCATGGTGCAGGAGGAACGGGAGGCCGGCCACTGCGTGGTGATGGCGACGCACGACCTCATCGATGCCGAGCCGGCCGACACCGTGCTGCTGCTTGCACACCGACTGATCGCCCAGGGAACTCCTGCCGAGACGCTGACGGACGAGAATCTCCGGGCGTGCTACGGCTTCACGGACCGCCATTAGACGTCCGTAGTGTGGCGGGGGTTAGATCCGCTCGATGATGGTGGCAGTGCCCATGCCGCCACCTGTGCACATGGTGACAAGGCCGGTCTGCAGGTCGCGCCGTTCGAGTTCGTCGAGCAAGGTGCCGATGAGCATCGAACCCGTCGCACCGATCGGGTGTCCGAGGGCCATTGCGCCGCCGTTCACGTTGACCTTGTCGGGACTGACGCCGGTGTCCTTGAAGAACTTGAGCACCACGGATGCGAACGCCTCGTTCACCTCGAACAAGTCGATGTCATTGAAGGTCATTCCGGCCTTCTCGACGACGCGCTTTGCTGCCGGCCCGGGGGCGGTCAGCATGATGACGGGCTCTGTGCCGGCCACGGCGGTCATGATGATGCGGGCGCGCGGCTTCAGACCGTGTGCCTTCGCGAACTCGGGGGAGGTGACGAGCACCGCGCCGGCACCGTCGACGACGCCGGAGGAGTTGCCGCCGTGGTGCACGTGGTTGATTGCGGACACCTGAGGGTACGCCTTGCGTGCGGTCTCGTCGATCGAGAGGCCGTTCGGGTCCTTCTTGTAGGAGCCCATTCCCTCGAAGCTCGGCGTCAGCTTGGCGAGGTCAGCGAGGGTGGTTCCGGCGCGCGGGTGCTCGTCCTTGGCGAGGGCGAGGGTTCCGTCGTCGTGGAAGATCGGCACGAGAGACTTCTCGAAGCGTCCCTCTGCGATCGCCTCTGCGGCACGGCGCTGCGACTCGACGGCGAGTGCGTCGCACTGCTCGCGGGTGAAACCCTCGACGGTCGCGATGAGGTCGGCGGAGATCCCCTGCGGGACCATGTCGAACTGGTCGCGCAAATGTGCGTTGTTGGCGGTGAACCCGTCGACGTGCATCGGGGACGGCCGTGACATCGACTCCACGCCGCCGCCGACGACACAGTCCTGCATGCCCGAGAGAACGCCCATCGCGGCGAAGTTCACGGCTTGCTGGCCCGAGCCGCAGAAGCGGTTCAGGGTCACTCCGGGGGCATCCAGTGACCAGCCGGCGTCGAGTGCCGCCATGCGGGCGATGTCCATCGAGTGGTCGCCGCTTCCCGCGCCGCAACCCATCACCACGTCATCAACCAGGGAGGTGTCGAGACCGTTGCGGTCACGCAGTGCGTTCAGCACCTGGGCGAGGATGCGCTGCGGATGGACGTTGTGGAGGGCACCGGTCTCCTTGCCCTTGCCTCGTGGCGACCTCACGGCGTCAATGATCCAGGCTTCGCGTTCCATGTGTCCCCCTTGGGTTCAGGTGCACCGAGTGCAACGACTAGACACTAGGCAACAGATTCTCGCCCGTTCCTATCGGGTGTACCCACAGGAGGCCTGCCGTGGAGCCGGAGTTCGAGACCCTGAGAGTGGCAGCCGAGGGAACGTTGGGGTCCATCACGCTGTCGAGGCCGAAGAGCCTGAACGCACTGTCGCGCCAGACGCTACGGGACCTGGTCGAGGCAGCGCGCTGGTTCGGGGAGCAACGCGACGTTCGTGTGGTCGTTGTCAGCGGGGAGGGGCGCTCGTTCAGTGCCGGATTCGACCTCAACGACTTTGCGAACCCGTCGGCGAACTTCGGCGTGCGCGAGACGGCAGACCTCGGTCGCATCATGGCCGAGGCCGTCACGGCGATGCCCCAGATCACGGTGGCCGCGATCCAGGGCCACTGCATCGGCGGGGGGCTCGTGCTTGCCGCCAGCTGCGACCTTCGGGTGGCGGCAGAGAGTGCCGTGTTCTCGATCCCCGAGGTGGACCTCGGGATACCGCTCGCATGGGGAGGGATACCGAGGCTCGTGCGCGAGATCGGACCCGCTGCAACGAAGGAACTCGTTCTCACGTGCCGGCGGTTCCTCCCCGACGAGGCGAAGGCGCTCGGGTTCCTGAACACCATCGTCGCAGACGATTCCCTGGCAGGCCACGTTGCCGGACTGGCCGCGTCGATCGCTGCGAAGCCGGGGTACGCACTGCGCACCACCAAGCAGCAGGTGAACGCCGTGACCGAGGAGATCGCCGGAACGGGGCGCAATGCGGCTGACGCTGATGCGCTGGTCTTTGCGACGTTCGACAAGGAGAGCCGCGAGATCAGCGCTGCGTACCTGAAGTCGAGGAACAAGGGCTGAAGTCCCGCGGGGATTCCGCGTGATGCGCCGGTCACGAAATACTCTCGTGCGGTGCCCACCGGTGAGAACACGACATCCCTGAACAGGGCGACTTGGTCGGTCGGCACGATCTTCTTCGTCAACGGCTTCGTCTTCAGCAACTGGATCCCGCGCATCAACGAGGTGCGTGACCACCTCGGTGTCAGCAACTCCGGACTCGGGCTGTCGCTGCTCGGGGGAGGTCTCGGGGGGTTCCTCGGTTCGCTCCTCGTTGCGCGGGTGGTCGAGCGTGTGCGCACGAAGACGGTGGTCCTCGTGGCCTCGTTGATCATGGCGGTTCTCGTGCCGCTCGTTGCGTTCGTGCCGAACGCACTCGTTCTGATGCTCCTTCTCACGCTGATGGGGTTCAACGACGTGCAGAACGACGTCGCGTTCAACACCCAGGGCGTGATGATCCAGAACCGAATCGGACGGCCGATCATGCAGCGACTCCACGGGACCTGGAGCCTCGGCATGGTCGCCGGCGGCGGGGCAGGATGGCTTGCATCCGCCGCGGACGTCCCGTTGAGGTCGCACCTGTTCGCGGCGTCGGTGTTCATGGTCCTCGTCGTTCTGTGGGCGGTGCCCGGTCTCCTGGAAGCCGACGACCCTCCGGAGCCGCACACCGACGAATCAGTGTCGTCGGGTGACCGTCCGGTCCTGAAGTTCGCGATCGCGATCGGGGCGATGGGTTTCGGTCTTGCTCTCCTAGAGGGCATGCCCAATGACTGGAGCTCCATCATCCTGAGCGACGTGTTCCATGCGGGCAGGCTGAAGGGTGCGGGCACTTCCGTGTTCGCCGCAGCGATGCTGGTGGGACGGTTGTTCGGCGACCATGTCTCTCTCGCCATCGGGGGAAGACGGATGTTCACCATCGGCACGTGGATGTGCGTGGCCGGCTCCGTCATTCTGTCGACCGCTCCGGTGACTGCTCTCGCCTTCATCGCATACGCAACGTGGGGACTGGGCGTTTCGGTGTTGTTCCCGCAGCTGTACGAACTCGCCGCGCGCCTGCCGGGTGTCCCGCCCGCACGGGGCATGGGCGCCATGACGTTCGGCCAACGACTCGGGTTCCTCTCGAGCGCCGCCGTCGTGGGGGCACTGGCGGACCTCACGAACTTCCGGGTCACGATGTTCGTCGTTGCCACGGGTGCCGCAGCACTTGTTCTCGGGGCCCGCACCCGGACACGTTGAGCACAGCCGGCCGTGGGCGACGTGGCTACGGTGACGACATGACCAAAGTCTTCGTGCACGGCAACCCCGAGACTCCCGCAATCTGGACGGATCTCGTGGCAGAGC
Organism: Actinomycetota bacterium; assembly: GCA_041176025.1. Taxonomy (GTDB): domain Bacteria; phylum Actinomycetota; class Acidimicrobiia; order Acidimicrobiales; family Ilumatobacteraceae; genus UBA2093. The sequence continues at coordinate 9,441 of JBEDDY010000037.1, forward strand.
TCCGTGGGCGCGGAGTCGATGACGTCGTCACGCTCACGCCGCCCGGTTTCGGCGCACCCTCGCCTTCGGGGTGGGGAGCGACACAGGCCGAGTACCGCGACTGGCTGACCGGTGAACTGACGGCGTTCGACGAGATCGACCTGGTCGGTCACGACTGGGGTGCCGGTCATGTCTACGGCGTCGTGGCAGAGGGCAAGGTCGGGTTGCGCTCGTGGGCTGCTGACTGTGCCGGGCTCCTGCATCCCGACTACGTGTGGCATGACGCCGCGCAGGGCTGGCAGACGCCGGAACTCGGGGAGCAGATGGTGGCAGGAATGGCGACGATGGATGTCGACACCATGATCGCCGCCTTCGGCGCGATGGGAATCACCGAATCGATCGTGCGGGAGATGAAGCCGTGGGTCAACGACGACATGGCCAGGTGCATCCTCGCGCTGTACCGCAGTGCGGCCCAGCCTGCGATGCGCGGACTCGGTGAGAGCTTCGTGAAGACCCGGCCGGCGAACGGACTCGTGATCATCGCCGAGAACGATCACTATGCGGGTCCACATTCGATGCACGAGGAGATGGCGCGTGCTGTCGGGGCCCGCACGGCCCGTCTGTCCGGCGTCGGCCACTGGTGGATGATCGAGAACCCGGTTGCGGGTGCGGACATGCTGACGGCCCACTGGGCCGCATGATCACGCCGTGTAGGCGTTGACGATCGGTTCGAGCTCGGTTGGCGACGCTCCGTGCATGATGACGCCGTCGCATCCGAGAGCGAACTGGTTGCGCACCGCGGCGGCGCATTGCCCGGGAGTGCCCGTGGCAGACGGCGCCAACCATTCGTCCGGGATCAGCGGCGCCACGCGTTCGAGGTCGGCGGTCGTTCCCTTTGCATCGAGAGCTCCCGGGAACGTGCGGACGAAGTCGTCCTCCCGGAACCTGCGGAGCACGGCGGGGTCCCAGTTGTTGGTGCGCACCATCAGGTCACCGTACGCCTGCAGGTACGTTGCCAGCCGTCCGACAGTCTTCTTGAGCCGCAGGTCGTGGGGGAGGTGGTCGCCGATGGTGGCGAAGCAGGACCACACCTTCACCGTCGACGGGTCGCGCCCCGCCTTCTCCGCCGCGTCCTTGACGGTCCGCACAGCACGGGCGGTCGTCTCGTCCGTGAAGAACGTGTGCAGGATGACGTTGTCGAAGCACCTGCCCCCGAGTTCCAGCGTCTTCGGGCCGAACGCGGTGATGCTGAGCGGTATGTCGAGATCGAACGCCGGGTCCAGGCGCAGCACCGGGTACTTGCCGGTGATGTCCTCGTAGCCGAGGACCGTCTCGCCCTTCCACAGCCTGCGCATCAGGAGCGCGAACGACTCCATCGACTCTGTGGTGGCGAGCGGCATGCCGAAGGCCTTGAACATCGCGTCGATGCCGCGACCGATGCCGAGACTGAAGCGTCCCCCCGACAGCAGGTGGAGGGTGCTCGCCCATGATGCAGTGACGATGGGGTGGCGTGTCGTGTGGTTCGTGGCCGCGGTGATGATGTCGAGGTTGGACACGGCACACGCGGCCCCGGTCAGCGCACCCGCCTCCTTGATGTTGAACCGTTCGGAGATGAACGCCGTCCCGATGCCGAGACGTTCGGCATGCTCCAGCTCATCCAGCATGTCGCGCGGTGAGTTGGGGGCACCCGCCAATGTGTAGAAGCCGAGTTCGCGATGCACGCCCACACAGTACCGATGCGTGCCGTGGAGTAGAAATGGTCGGCATGGACCACGCTGACCTCTCCACCCTCGGACTCCAGCCCGATGTGGTGGGAATGCTCGAGGGTCTCACCACCACGCGCGCCATCAGGCGTTACGTGGACGAACCGGTCCCGGACCGTGTCCTGCGCGACATCATGTTCGCGGCGACGCGTGCCCCGAGCGGTTCGAACAGGCAGCCGTTCCGTTTCCTCGTGTTGACCGAGGGTCCGAAAGCCACCGAGGCGAAGGCCCTCATCGCGCAGGGTGCCCGGGCAGTCTGGGGCGCGAAACGCGGTGATGACGGGTACGACTCCGGAACGGGTGCCGACCTCTCGTCGCCGAAGGCCCGCATGGCGGCAACCATGCAGCAGTACGTCGACAACATCGAGCGTGTGCCGGCGCTCGTGCTCGGGTGTCTCGTGCGTTACCGCGCACCGAACCCGAACGAGGGTGCTTCCGTGTACCCGGCCGTGCAGAACGTCCTGCTTGCCGCCCGCGCACTCGGGTACGGCGGCGTGCTCACGGGTTTCCATGCATTCGTCGAGGCAGAACTGAAGGAACTTCTCGGCATCCCGGAAGAAGTGTTCATTGCGGCGTCGATCACGCTCGGGCGACCCGAGGGGTCGCATGGACCCGTGCGCAGGTCACCGATGGCCGAATTGGTGTACGGCGACACGTGGGGTTCTCCCGCCTCCTGGGCCGTCGATCCGCCGGGGACCCGACACACCTCACGGCGCTGACACGAACGGGCCCCACTGGTGTGTGGCGGGTGCCGTCTCACTAGTGTTGCAACGGTGTCGGAAATGGGGTTGCCGTGTTGATTGCGTTGCTGAGGCGACAACTCGGTGCCTACCGGACGGTCCTGTGGTTCGTCGTGCTCTACCAGGCCATCCAGGCGATCGCCGGCCTGTACCTGCCCACGTTGAACGCCGACATCATCAACAACGGCGTCGCCAAGGGAGACCACGGCTACATCTGGCGCATGGGCGCCGTCATGATCGCCGTGACGATCGTCCAGGTCGTGTTCTCCATCGCCGCGGTGCGCGTGGGGTCGAAGGCCGCCATGGGATTCGGCCGCGACACGCGCCGTGACCTGTTCCACCAGGTCAACAACTTCTCCAGCCGGGAGGTGAACCACTTCGGCCCACCGTCCCTGATCACCCGCATCACGAACGACGTGCAGCAGGTGCAGATGCTCGTCCTGATGACGTGCACATTGCTGCTCGGGGCGCCGTTCACCGCGGTCGGCGGTGTGATCCTGGCGATGCGCCAGGACATCGGTCTCTCGTGGATCTTCGTCGTCACCATCCCGTTGGTGCTCCTCGCCCAGGGTTCGATCATCGTCCGGATGACCCCCACGTTCCGCCTGATGCAGGAGAAGATTGACCGCATCAACTCGGTCCTCCGGGAACAGCTGACCGGTATCCGGGTCGTGCGCGCGTTCGTGCGGGAACCCGAGGAGGTCGAGCGGTTCCGGGCAGGCAACGAGAGTCTCACGGCAACGGCACTGCGCGGGGGACGTCTGCAGAGCCTGATGTTCCCCACCGTCACGTTGTTCGTGAACATGGCGGGTGTCGCCGTGGTGTGGTTCGGGGCGGACAGGATCGCCACCGGGCGGATGCAGAACATCGGCGCCCTCGTGGCCTTCCTCACCTACCTCACGCAGATCCTGATGTCCGTCATGATGGCCACGTACATGGCTGCCCTCGTGCCGCGTGCATCGGTCAGTTCCGAGCGGATCATGGAGGTTCTCGGGACGCCCTCGACGGTGGTGCCGGCGGCGAACCCCGTCACGGAGATCTCCGACCGGGCGACCCTCGAGATGAGGAATGTCGGCTTCAGTTACCCCGGGGCGGAATTCCCGGTTCTCAGCAACGTCACGTTCACGTGCAGGCCGGGGGAGACGCTGGCCATCATCGGTTCGACCGGTTCGGGCAAGACGACACTCGTCAATCTCGTGCCGCGCCTCTTCGACGCGACCGCGGGGTCCGTGCTCGTCGACGGCGTGGACGTGCGCGATCTCGCGCCGGAGGCGCTCTGGTCACGCGTCGGTCTCGTGCCCCAGAAGCCGTACCTGTTCTCCGGCACCGTTGCCAGCAACCTGCGGTACGGCAAGGAGACCGCCACGGAGGACGAGATGTGGGAGGCACTGCGCATCGCCCAGGCCGAGGAATTCGTGCGGGCCATGCCGGGTGGGCTGGATGCGGCCATCGCACAGGGCGGGACGAACGTGTCGGGTGGACAGCGCCAGCGTCTGGCCATCGCCCGTGCACTCGTGCGCAGGCCTGACATCTACCTGTTCGATGACTCCTTCTCGGCGCTCGACCTTGCCACGGACGCACGACTGCGCGCCGCCCTCGCGCCGCATGTCCGCAACGCCGCGACGATCATCGTCGCCCAGAGGGTGTCGACGATCCGGCATGCGAACCAGATCCTCGTGCTCGAGGACGGCGAACCTGTCGGGCTCGGCACGCACGAGGAACTGCTCGTCACATGCCCGACCTACGAGGAAATCGTCTCCTCCCAGGCCTCGATCAACGAGGAGGAGGTCGCATGAGCGGGGAGGAAAAGGTCGAGGACCCCAAGCCTGGTGCTTCGGTCAGCGAACTGCGCACGGGACGGTGGAACACCGTCGGAATCCCCACGGAGAAGTCCGAGAACTTCGGCGAGACCGCCCGTCGTCTGGCCCGTCTCCTGTCGGAAGAGGGTGCTCTCGTCATCGCGATCCTCGTGATGGCGGTCGTCAGCGTTGCCCTCGTGGTGTCGGGTCCGCGCATCCTCGGTCATGCCACCAACCTGCTCACCGAACCGTTGATCAAGTACCGGGACCCCGGTCGCATCAACTTCTCCGCCCTGCACAACACACTGTGGTTCGCCGTCGGCGTGTACGCGCTGTCGTACCTACTTGCGTACGCACAGGCCTATCTGCTGGCCGGTGTGGTCCAGCGCACGATGTACGCCCTGCGCAGCGAGGTGGAGGAGAAGCTCCACCGCCTCCCGCTCAGCTACATCGACCGCCATGCGCGTGGCGACCTGCTCAGTCGCGTCACGAACGACATCGACAACATCAGCCAGAGCCTCCAGCAATCGCTCAGCCAGCTGATCACCTCGCTCCTGACCATGGTCGGTGTGCTCGTGATGATGTTCACGGTGTCCTGGATGCTGGCGCTCATCGCGCTCCTCATCATCCCGTTGTCCACCCTCACGATGAAGCAGATCGCCAAGCGCTCGCGGGCGAAGTTCATCGACCAGTGGCGCACGACGGGCACACTGAACGGCCTGATCGAGGAAACGTTCACCGGGCACGCAATCGTCAAGGCGTTCGGCAAGCAGGCCGAGGTGGAGGAGCGCTTCGAGGAGATGAATGCCGAGCTCTTCGACGCGAGTTACGGGGCCCAGTTCATCTCCGGTTCCATCCAGCCCGCGATGATGTTCATCGGGAACCTGAACTACGTCGCGATTGCCGTCGTCGGTGGCCTCCGGGTCACCTCCGGCGCAATGGGCATCGGCGACGTGCAGGCGTTCATCCAGTACTCCCGTCAGTTCACCCAGCCGCTCACCCAGACGGCCAGCATGTTCAACGTTCTACAGTCGGGAGTCGCCTCGGCTGAGCGTGTCTTCGAGCTTCTCGACGCAGAGGAACAGACGCCCGAGGTCGGTGTGGACACGAGCATCCCCGTCGAGGGCCGTGTGGAGTTCGATCATGTGTCGTTCTCCTACAGTCCCGAACGTGAGCTGATCAAGGACCTGTCGTTCGTGGCCGAGCCGGGCACCACGGTTGCCATCGTCGGCCCCACCGGTGCGGGCAAGACCACCCTCGTCAACTTGATCATGCGGTTCTACGAACTGG
>JBEDDY010000038.1:0-4445 GCA_041176025.1 Actinomycetota bacterium
GTGACGGTCGGCGTCTCGGTGGCGATCAGTGACTGGCTGCCCAGCGAGTTCACGCGCGGGCTCACCACCATCGCGGTCGGTGCGGTGATGTTCCTCGCGGTCGGGGCGCAGATGCGCCGCAAGCGCGGGGTCAGTCGACCAGGGCCTGGTGCACCAGCTGCTTGAACTGAGGCCTGATCGGGTGGGCCGATGACGGCATCAACTGCGTCATGAAGAGGTACACGAGGTCCTCCACGGGGTCCACCGTGAAGATGGTGCTGAACGCGCCGCCCCACCCGTAGTCGCCCACGCTGCCCGGCACCTTCGCCTTCACCGGGTCGAGCGTGACGCTCATGGTGAGACCGAACCCGACGCCGTCGAACGCGGTCTCGGCGAACAGCGGACGGCCGAACTCGCTGAGGTCGGCACCGTCGGGCAGGTGGTTCGACGCCATGTACGACACGGTGCGCGGCGAGAGGATTCGCACCCCGTTCAGTTCGCCGCCGTTGCGCAGCATCATCGCGAACTTCATGTAGTCGGACATGGTGGACGAGAGCCCGCCCCCGCCCATCTCGGCGAGCGGCTTGCGCGTGGCACCGCCGGCCATGGCGTCCAGACGCATCGCCTTGCGGTCCGCGGGGTTCATCACGTACAGCGACGCGAGACGGTCGGCCTTGTCCTCGGGCACCCAGAACGCGGTGTCCGTCATGCCGAGCGGGTCGAAGATGCGCTTCTTCATGAACTCACCGAGCGACATACCGGAGAGCACCTCGACCACGCGGCCGAGGACGTCGATCGACATCGAGTAGTTCCACTCCGCGCCGGGCTGGAACAGAAGCGGCAGGGCCGCGAGCATGTCGCAGATGCCGGCCAGGTCCTTGTCGGGCGGCGTGCCCCACTCGAATCCGGCGTTGCGGTACATCTGGTCGACGGAGTGGCTGTACATGAAGCCGTAGGTGAGACCGGCAGTGTGGGTGAACAGGTGCCACATCTCCATGGGCTCGGTGACCGGGTCGAGCCGCGGGTTGGTGGTGCTGCCGGAGCGGAACACCTTCTGGTCGGCGAACGACGGGATGTACCACTTCACGTGGTCGCGCAGCTCGAAGAGGCCTTCCTCCCACAGGATCATCGCGGCGACCCCGCAGATGGGCTTCGTCATGGAGGCAATGCGGAAGATTGCGTCGCCCTCGAGCGGACGCTTCGCCTCGATGTCGGCGAACCCGTAGTTCGCGACATGCGCGACCTCCCCGTCGCGGGCCACCGCGAGGGACCAGCCCGGCAGGCGACCGTCGTCCACGTACTTCTTGAAGTGGGCATCGAGTCGGGCGAGCCTGGCGGGGTCGAACCCCAGGTCGGAGGCGTCTGCTGTCACGGCGATCTCTGGCATGACCGCAGATTACGGACCATGGTTGCGCCTGCCGTCACCCGGGATAATGTGAGACACCACATAGTTCCCTGTCTCATGGGAACGACTACGGACATAGTTCCCTGTCTCACGGGAACGATGCGCACCCAGTGTTCCCGTCCCGCGGGAACCCGACAGACGAGGACACCATGACAAGCAAGATCGATTGGTCGACCGAGTACGACATCTTCGACCCGCAATACATCGCCGACCCGTTCAGCATCTGGGACCAGCTGCGCGGAGCCTGCCCTGTCGCCCACACCGACAAGTACCAGGGCTCATGGCTTCCCACCACGTACGAGACCGTCACCGAGATGGCCCGCGACATCGAGCACTTCTCCTCCCGCTCCGTCACCGTCGTGCCGCCCATGATCGAGGGAGGTGGCGGGGCCATGTTCCTGCCCGCGCCGATCGGCGTCGACCCGCCGGTGCACACGTACACCCGCCGTGCACTGCTTCCGTCGTTCTCACCGCGCGCCGTCGACGAACTCGAGGTGTTCACGCGCGCGTGGTGCCGCGAGCTGATGGACCGCATCGCCGGGCGCGACACCGCCGACATCGCGGTGGAGTACTCCCAGCAGATCCCCGCACAGGTCATCGCCACCATGCTGGGCGTGCCCACCAACATGAAGGACCGTTTCACCGACTGGGTGCGCGCCGTCCTCGAGAACGCCGCCGCCGACCCGGAGGGCCGCAAGAACGCGGTGATCGAACTCGTCCAGTTCTTCGGCGAGCAGGTGGCAGACCGCCGCACCAACGGCCTCGGCGACGACATGATCAGCGACCTGCTCCGCCAGGAGCACGAGGGCGAGCCCTACCCCGAGAACCTCATCCTCGGCATGTGCGGCCTGCTGCTCATCGCGGGTGTCGACACCACGTGGAGCGGCATCGGTTCGGCGCTGTGGCACCTGGCCACGCACAAGGAGGACCGCCAGCGTCTTCTCGACGAGCCCGAGTTGGTCCCCACCGCGGTCGAGGAGTTCCTCCGCTACTACTCGCCCGTCACCATGGCACGCATCGTCACGAAGGACCACGAGTACCGCGGGTGCCCCATGCACGAGGGTGATCGGGTGCTCATGGCGTTCCCCGCGGCCAACCGCGATCCCGAGGCGTTCGACGACGCCGACAAGTTCGTGATCGACCGGCAGAACAACCGCCACGTCGCTTTCGGTGCGGGCATCCATCGCTGTGCCGGGTCGAACCTGGCACGCATGGAGATGCGCGTCGCCATCGAGGAGTTCCTCGCGCGGGTGCCGGAGTTCGAGGTCGACGACACGAAGGAAGTCACGTGGGCCGGCGGGCAGGTGCGCGGACCGCGCAACATCCCGGTGCGCATCCTCCGCTCCAACCCCAAGTGAGCCGCCCGCCGGCGGCGGGCGTCAGCCCCCGTCCGGCTCGGTGAAACTCCTGAACGCCGCCATGGCGCGCGGCCCGTACACGGTGCCCGGACCGCCGCTCATGGAGATGGCGATCCCGATCGCCTCGGCAACCTGCTTCTCGGTCGCCTTCTCGCGCGCCGCAGCCTTGGCATGCGCCGCGATGCAGCCGTCGCACCGCACGGCGACCGCGATGGCCAGGGCGATCAGCTCCTTCGTCCTGCGGTCGACCTCGCCGTCGGCGAACGCAGCCGCGTGCATGCGGCCGAAGCCCTCGTAGACGCCGGGAATGAGGTCGCGCAGGTCGCGCGTGTGCGGTGCGAGACCCGCGAGCAGGTCGCGTCCGTGTTCGTGAACGTGATCGTGGCCGGACATCGACCCGGACCTAGCGGATTGCGTCGAGCGCGTCGTTGTCGAGCACGCAGGTGATGGCGCGCCGCAGCATGTCGCGCAGCAGGCTCTGGCCGCGCTCGTTCATGTTGGGGTACTGCGGCCAGTTCACGACCGAGTACGTGAGGCAGAAGACGATGCAGATCTGGTACTGCCTCCATGCCTCGTCACGGTCCATCGTGATGCCGTGGTGCGCCAGGCGGTCCAGGTAGTGGTCCACCAGCTCGCGGTCGCGGCCCGCGCGCACGGAGGCGTCGATGGACTGGCTGATGTAGTAGCCCACGTCGTACATTCCGCCGCCCACCCCGACGATCTGGAAGTCGAGCACCATGGGGTCGTTCCCGTCGAACATGATGTTGTCGGCGCGGTAGTCGCCGTGGCACAGGGTTCGCGGCAGCGAGAGGTTGTCGAGCATCCACTGCACCTTCGGCCCCCACAGCTCGCCGACCGGCTTGATGGCGTCGGGGACGATCTCGGGCGCCTGCTCCAGCAGCGACGGCCATCCCTGGCTCCACAGCATCGGCAGGACCATGTGGTACGTGGGGTTGGAGAGCGGCTGGAACACGTCGGTCATGCCGTCGAGACGTGAGTCCTCCCACCACGACGCGTGGAAGTCGGCAATCTTCGACAGGATCGTCTTCGAGTCCTCGATGCTCACGCCTTCCAGCTGGTTGAGGTTGCGCAGGCCGCTGATGTCCTGCAGGGCGACGGTGAAGTCGGTGTTGTCGGAGGCGATTCCCTGTGCGTAGCAGCGGGCGGTGCCGAACGCGGCACCGGCGGCGTGGTCGCGGTAGAAGATGCACTCGCGGATGTAGAAAGCCAGTGCGTCAGCGGTGAAGCGCTGGCCGGGGTCGTCGGTGGGGTACTTGATCACGAAGCTCGCGGGCGCCGAGGTGGCACCCGAGTACGAGGGACGGATGCGCTGGAGGATGCTGAGGATGCCCACACCCTCGCCGACGCGCTCGAGCGACACCCCGGTGACACTCACGTTGTCCTCCAGCTGGCCGCTGCCGCGCAGCACGCCCTCCACCCATGCGGGCGTGATGTCCGAATCCGAACGGATCAGCCCGAGACCGGACGAGATGAGATCGACGATTGCCATGTGTTCCCCCCGTAGAGATGCGGTTGCCCCCGCAACCGTGGAACGCAACACTAACCGCGGCGGCCGCAGCGCGGGAAGGGCCGTAACCTCGGGGCATGGCGGATGTTCGTGTGGGCGTGATCGGCACCGGGATGATGGGGTGCGAGCACATCCGCAATCTCCTCTCCGTCGATGCGGCGGTGATCACCGCGGT
>JBEDDY010000039.1:0-3017 GCA_041176025.1 Actinomycetota bacterium
CGCAGCTGCTGATCCTGCGTGACGAGGAGCCGGAGGGCGACCGACTCGGCCTGCGCCTCGAGGTCATTGCGGTTCCGGGCGAGGAGTTCAAGTACGACCTGTCGTTCGAGATCATCACCCAGGCCGCGTTCACCGACGAGGTGCGCACGATCGGCGACGGTGACAAGAAGATCAAGGTCATCATCCCGTTGCAGTCGTTTGAGCACGTGAACGGCGCCACCCTCGACTACAGCGAGCGCCAGGGCCTGATCATCCGCAACCCGAACAAGCCGCCGCTCGTGGCCATCGAGGGACTCGTGAACGACGACGAACTGTCGGCATCCATCGAGGCGATCATCGGCACCGACATCAACCCGTCGCTCGCGGCGCACGGTGGCTTCGTCACCTATGTGGGCCATGACGACGACGGCGTCGCCTACCTCACGATGGGCGGCGGTTGCCACGGCTGCTCCATGAGCAAGATGACGATGCTCGAGGGCGTTCAGACGACCCTCATCGAGCAGGTCCCCGGTGTCACGAAGGTCCGTGACGTCACCGACCACTCCACCGGAGCCAACCCGTTCTACAGCTGAGCCGTCCCGCCCGACGGGCGGTGCATTGGTCCCTCGTGAGTGTCGACGGTCTTCCGTGAGCGCTGGTTCTGGCAGGATGAGGCGATGACCGAGTCGATGTCCGTTCACTCCATCTGGAAGTACCCCGTGAAGTCCATGGTCGGCGGAACGGTTGACCAGGCCCAGCTCTCGTTGCTCGGCATCGCGGGGGACCGCCACTGGGCCGTGCGCTCGCTCGAGATCGGTGGCATCCGCGGTGCGAAGAAGATTGGCGGTCTCATGGGGTTCGCCGCAGAGTTCGTGGACGCCATGAGGGTCCGGGTCATTCTTCCCGACGGGTCGGAAGTGCACAGCGACGATGCTGATGTCGATGCGCGCATCTCGGCCGCTCTCGGCCACGATGTGACGCTCGTGAGTCTCCCCGCCGACGGCAACATCGATCACTTCCGTCGCGGTCCGTCGACCGGTGCCGACCCGATGACCGAACTGCGCGACGTGTTCGGACGCGAGCCCGACGAACCCTTGCCCGACTTCTCGGCGTTCCCGCCCGAGGTCGTGGAGTTCGAGTCACCGCCCGGCACGCACTACGACTGTTGGCCGCTGATGGTCATGACGACATCCGCACTGCGCGCACTCGGGACTGCGTTGCCGGGGAGCAATGTCGACGTCCGCCGTTTCCGTCCGAGTCTCGTGATCGACACCGACAGTGCGGGCACGGAAGGCCACCCGGAGTTCTCCTGGACGGGTCGCACCGCGACCATCGGTGAGGACGGTGCGCGCGTCGAGTTCCTCAAGCCGTGCCCGCGCTGCGTGATGACGACGCGCGAGGTGTTCGGCGGCATCCCCGCCGACAGGGCGGTGCTGCGCCACATCGTGCGCGATCTCGACCAGAACCTCGGCGTCTACGCGCGCGTCATCAACCCCGGGACGGTTCGCGCCGGGGACGCACTGCGTTTCGACTAGGCGTCGCCTGCGGTGAGTCCTGCCAGAACCATCAGGGCAAGGCCCACCAGCCACAGCAGGAAGTAGTTCACCGGGAACGAGTTCTCGACCATCCAGAAGACGAACGGGAAGATGACGAGCCCGGGGGCCGTGAACACGCCGATGAGAAACCCGAGTCCTCCCTGCCATCGTGTCCATGTGGCGGCGTACGCGATCCACAGGACGAGACCAACCAACTGGGCCAGCGTGAAGAAGAGAAGTGAGAGACCGGTTCGTGTGCGACGCATGGGACAGTCGTATCACGGGGTTTACCGTTGCGTGACGGAACCCTGACGGGTCGGTGACCGTGCAGCAGCGGTTGCGTATCCTGAATGTCGATGGGACTCTTCGACGGGATAACGCGCCGCAGGGCCCGCAAGAAGCACGACCGCGCAATGGTCGTCTTCAACGGTGACCTCGCCGACTGGGAGGATGCCGATGAACGCATCGACACAATGATCGCTATCGTGCGCGATTGCGTCAACGGGAGAGTCGCCGACCATTTCGTCGACCGCAACGACTACGGCTTCATGCTGGAGAACGACGAGTTCCCGGTTGCGTTCATCACCGGCACGGGCCTGATGACGATCGTGCGCGGTCCGGGCCGGTACGAAGGCGGCTACGGCGGCGTGTCGTTCCCCATCTTCGGTCGTGTGCGCGGGCACGTCGGCGGCCAGCGCGGTACGTATGTCCAGGGCAAGGAGTCGATGACGTTCACTGATTCGGGCGAGACGATGATCACGAATGTCCGCGTCATGTTCCGCGGCGACATCCGCACCGAGGAGTGGAAATTTTCCAGGATGATGGGCATGGAACACTCGCCCGACGGTGTCACCACGATCTCGATGAGCTCGAAGTCGAAGCCTGATGCCATCGGGTACGGGAACGACAACGGCGCGGCTGCCGAGGTGCAGTTCCGCTTCGAGATCGCCGCTGCACTTGCGCGTGACACGCTGCCTAGGTTCCTCGAACAACTGGAGGCCGAGAAGGCACACCACCGCGACGAGAAGCCGGTGCCGCCGCCGTCACCGTCTTTGTAGCGTGTGAGCATGCGAATCGGCGTGCTCACGGGTGGCGGGGACTGTCCCGGCCTGAACGCCGTCATCCGTGCGGTCGTGCGCAAGGGGTCTGTCGATTTCAACGACGAGTTCGTCGGCTTCCTCGATGCGTGGGACGGCGTGCGCGACAAGCGGTTCATCGAACTGACGGTCGGCACCATGCGCGGCATGCTCCCGCGGGGCGGCACGATCATCGGTACCCGCCGCGGCAGTCCGTTCGACCACGAGGACGGCCCTCAGCGCGTCCGCGACGTCTGCGACGAGCTGGGTCTCGACGGCTTCGTCGTCATCGGCGGCAACGGTTCACTCTCGGTCGCGGCGAAGCTCCACGAGCAGATCGGCCTGCCCGTCGTCGGCGTCCCGAAGACCATCGACAACGACATCGTGGGGACGGACATCTGCTTCGGGTTCAGCACCGCCGTGCAGA
>JBEDDY010000040.1:0-4278 GCA_041176025.1 Actinomycetota bacterium
AGCGGTGACCCCTTCGCTGGAGGTTGTGTTGTGCGTGTGGCTCAGGCAGCGCGCAGGCCGGTGAGGCCGCGGCTGATGAAGGACACGATCGCGTCCTTGACAGGCACCATGCCGTAGACGATGGCGCCATCAACGCAGATGGTCATCCAGGAGTTGCGCATGTCGCCGACCCAGCCGGAGACGATGTGGACGTTGAGGGCCCAGACGAGCAGGATGCTGACCGCGAGGGTGACGTGGGCACCGATGACCGGGATGGACTTGATGATCTTGTCCAGCTTGAGCGTGTGGGTCAGCGTGTTGAACACGGGCATGACCGCACCGAGCAGGATTGCCATCAGGATGAGTGATCCGAGTGTGTACATGGGATTTACCTCTTTCGAGTTAATACCCCGCCCACCGGTGAATGTAACGGAGGTCACACCACAAGTGGTGGATTTGTGCATTCGTGCATCAAACCCTTGTCACGCAAGGACCACGGCCGGTCAGACCCGTGATTCCCGTCGAACGGCGCGGGCGTACGTGTCGAACTCAGTCACGAATTCGTTGACCGTGAGGCCGAACGAATCAGCGAACCAGTCGGCGAACGTGGCGAAGTCACGGCCACGCGCCAGCACCGATGCCACACCACGGAGACTCGAGTGCCGGGCCACGAGGAACTCCACCGCCGACAACCCGAGGTGATACTCGCAACCGTCCGGAGAGACGGCCGAGTACGAAGCGAGGGACCGACCGCACACAGAACGAACGTCGACAAAATCCCTCAGCCTGAGGACGTGACGGCGCAGGTACGGGCCACTTCCCACCGACGACCGCGCGGCAGCTACGCCGGACCAAAATTCGGCGAGTCCCTCAGCGAACCATTTCGGTTCGTCGTCCCTCACCGCCGTCCACCACCGCTGCCCGCCAGACGTGCACGAACTCGTGGGCAAGGCCTGCCGCAGACCGAAGCACAACATGACGCGGCGTCGTCGACACCGGCTTCTCGGGGCTCGATTCCAGTTCGGGCGTCAACCCGTGGTCCGGACTGTCGAGATGCAGGAAGCCCGTCAGGTTCGACACAATGACGTGTCGTCCGCAGACCGTCGCACCCATCAGCACAGGGCGTCCGTCCACGTGGCAACTTGCCTGCGCCAGTGAGGCACGGATGAATTCCTGCGTGCGGGCAACGATGACCGTGACCGGCCAGTCACGCGGCATCGACCCGCTCGCGGCCACCATTGCGGCGAGCGTGTCGAGCACACGGCGCTGCATGGAGGCGATGACCGACGTTTCGATCCCCGCCTCCGTGACCCACCGGACCGAGGTGAAGTTCGAGACACCGCCATCTGCCAATGGAATCGTGCGCACCATGGTGTCAAGGCGTGACACGACGCCGAGTTCAGCGCGGCCCAGGTACTGACGCACCACGCGACGGGGACCGCCCGGTCCGGTCGTGACGGACACCCACCGGCCTTCCCGTGGACGCGCCTCCCGTGTTGCCCCCGCACGGCCGGCGGGAAGAATTCCCGCCACCAATGCGAGAAAGAGGACAATGGTCCCGAATGTCAGTTGGGTTGTCCTCCGTGGCCCCATGTGGCCACACTAGGGACAAATGTCCCATGGGGGATTTCAGCCTCATTCGTCCGGGTATCCGAGAATCCTTCTCGCCTTCCTGACCATCGCATCCAGGTCAATCAGGCGCTGGTCAGCGAAGGCCGCTCCGTCAAAGACGCCGCTCACCTCCACTTGGTGCGTCGCCAGGTCCCTCCGTGCCGAGATCTGGTCCCTCATCAACTGGGATTCCTTCATCATCGTCGGGAAGTACATCTCGAAGACCCGAGTTGCATACCAGGCGTCGTGCGTCGCCTGCTCGGCCAATTCCTTGAATTCGGCGCATGCTTCGGGATCCTCGTTTCCGAGTCGCTTGGAGGCCCACCCGAACCACCGGCCACCGGCCTGTTCCACCGCTTGCCGGACATCAAGAAGGGCCACCAGACGCTTCTCGTCATACACATCACGTCGGGTCGTCTTCGCCATGTGAACCTGGACGAGCCAGGAGCCCAGGGTCGAGAGAGATGCGACAACTATGGCAATGGCTAGATCCGGCATGGGCGAACACTATCGGCCGCCACCACGCCACGAGCCCGTGAACTGGTGGGCGTTGAGGGACTCGAACCCCCGACCCTCTCCTTGTAAGGGAGATGCTCTAGCCAACTGAGCTAAACGCCCGGGTGTCCGTCATCTCTGCCGGACGAATCCTCACCCTACCGCCGGCATCCCTCAGCGCTGTCCGATGATCTCCCTGGCGACGTCGACAACGTTGCGTCTCTCGGTGCGGGCCTTCGTTCGAAGCACCCGGAAGGCAGAGTCCATGTCGTGGCCGTTGCGCTCCGCCAGCACACCCTTGGCCTGTTCGATGAGAACCCGGCTGTCGAGAGCAGTCTGCAGCTGCGACACGAGGGTGGCGGCAATCGACGCATTGTGCGCGTACTGCATCATGGTTCCCGCGACAGTGGCCATGGACATCGTCATGTCGGCGCGCGCCGGCTCCAGTCGCACGTCCCTTCTGTCGAGAAGAACCAATGCCCCCATCACACGGTCGCGGTAACGCAACGGGAACAGGTACTCGAAGCGGAACCCCTGCCGTATCGCCTCCCCCACGTACGGTTCGAACAGCACGTCTCCCGGCACGAACTCCTCCGTTACCGGGATGCCGTGGGACAGGCACGTGGCGAGCGACGTCCGGCGGAGAGCCGACGCGTCACGCTGGAGTGCGAGCACCGAATCACCCGACGCCACCGCGACGTGGAGGGTCCCGGAACCGTCGTCGATCACCAATGCGCCGTCATTCACGCGCGCCACCTCCGCCGCCTGCAACAGGACAGTGAGGTAACGGTCACCGTCGATGGCGTCCGAGAAGACGTCCACCACCTCCAGGAATGCCGAAGCGACCCTTGCCTCGGCCAGTTGTTCCTTCGTGTTCATTTCGTCAGTTCCGCCTTCCTGATCTGGGATATGTAGAGATCTGCCTCGCGCTCGAATTCGTCGATGGTCATCCCGTACACCTGCACGAAGTCACCGGGGAAACCCTGCGACGAGTTGTGCAGATGGAACACCCTCACGATGTTCTGCAGGCCGCCGTGCCGCGCGATGAGCAACTCGATTGCGAGCGGGCCCATGAAGTACTCGCAACCGTTGGTGCCGGTCCGGACCGTGCGGTACTCGCGCAGGGGCCTATTGCACTGGTCCACCCAATGGACGAACTTGCGCAGCCGCAGGATGTGCCAGTCCCGGTACGTCATCCTGCTCTGGAAGGTGTTCACCACCGACACGGATGCCCACATGGAGGCGAGTCCCTCCTTCACCCAGGCGGGCTCGTCCACCAGGACCCGACCCTGCTGGCCGGCTGCCCGGTAACTGTGGGCCCATTCGTGTGCCAGACCCTCGAGGCTGCGGATCTCCAGTTGGTACGGCATGGACGACGCACGCGGCTCACGGCGCTTCTCCATCGCGACCGTGATCGGCTGGTCGGGTGCCGTCAGGAAGAGGAACCCCGTCAGGTTCGAGATGAGCACGTGCCTGCCGCACACTGCGGCCCCCATGAGGACCTCCCCTCCCGTCTGCGAGAGGTCGGGAGCGCAGCCGAGTTCGGCCAATTGCGACTTGATGTACGACTGCGTCCGCCCGACGATCACGTCGATCTGCCACGCGGCGAACGTGCCGTTGAACTTCTCCAGCACCTGCTGGAGGTTCCTCACCACCTGGCGCTGCATGGAGAGATGTTCCGAGCGGACGAGACCGGGTTCGACGTGCCAGGTGCCGCGGTTCACCGCAGGCTTCAATCCGATCTGCGACAGACGCAGGTGGGAACTCATCCGCGTGACGACGTCGAGCTCCCTCGTGGTCAGGAATGCACGGACGGGCCTCGCGTACGTGCCGAGGAAGGGCGTGGCGAGGACGTAACGGCCGGAGAGCGCCGATGATGCCGACGGCACGAGGACCAACTGTGCGAGGAGATCCACCAGCACGACAACGAGCACCCGGCGCATGCGGGAACCGTACGGGTCCCGCAGGTGGTTGTCGCCGTACGAACGTACGCCTGTGCACGAAACGTCACGCAGTGCCGCAGTCGGTACGTCCCTTCAATGAGCAGGTTCCGGATCATCCGTACGGTACGAGCACAACGTGATCCCGGACCATTGATCACATCGTTCGTCGAATCGCACCGAGCACCCGTGCGGTCGGCACTCACGAATCGGATGAATCAATGTTCCAGCCCACACGGAGGCAACTCGCGAC